>CAZBKR010000057.1:0-11953 GCA_964492455.1 uncultured Oscillospiraceae bacterium | reverse complement strand
ACAGCAACATCCGTCCGGGCGACACGGTCGTCGTCATCGGCCCCGGCCCGATCGGTATGGTATGCATCAAGATGGCGCAGATCTGCGGCGCGAGCGAGATCATCGCGGTCGGCGCCAACGGAGACGAGCAGCGGCTGGAAATGGCATTGACTTACGGTGCCACCGCCGCGGTCAACAGTCAGGAACCCGGGGCGATCGAAAAGATCATGGCGCTCACTGACGGATACGGGGCGGACCTGGTCGCCGATACCGCAGGCGTGTCCGCGACACTCAAGCTGTCGCTCGATGTGGTGCGTCCCTTCGGGCAGATCACAAAGATCGGCTGGGGACCCAAACCGGTCGACTTCACGCTCGACAAACTCCTCCAGAAATCCGCGACGCTGCAGGGACATTTCTCCCATACCTGGGATGTCTGGGAGAAGTGCCTGATCCTGATGAAGAAGGGACAGGTCGATCTCGGTCCGCTGATCACCCACGAACTCCCGCTCGACCAGTGGGAAAAGGGATTTGAGCTGATCGAAAACCGTGAAGCGATGAAGGTCGTTCTGACTCCCATCGAGTAACAGAATTCTGCTGTGAATCCAACGGGGCGTTCGGCTTTCACCGGACGCCCCGTTCATAATGTTTGGTCGGTTGAACCAGTCATGCGCATCTATAGCAGTCGCAGCTGCCGGTCCTCCTCCTCCGGAAAGGATCTCAGATAGGAAAAGACCGATTCCGGGTCATGCAGAACACCCCGGACTTCGCACGCGGCATGGAACCGCTCCATCAGTTCCGCGTTGCGGTCGCTCATACACTCATACGCGGATCCATATCGCTGTATATATCGATTTTTCAGTCCGGGGAAATGACGGTCGAGTGCGGCATAAAAGTATTCCCGATCCCCCTCACGCAGTGTGACACCCATTCCAAAGGTGAGAATGCCCTGTACCCCTGCATCGAAACAAAGAGCGAGAATGCCGTCGAGATTTTCCACGGTGTCGTTGAGATAGGGCAGGAGAGGGGAGAGCCAGACCACCGTCGGAATGCCCAGTCTTTGAAAAGCCAGGAGTGTCTCATACCGGCGGTGCGTTCCGCAGACCCTGGGTTCCAGGATCCGGCACAGCGACTCGTCGCAGGTGGTGAGGGTCATCTGCACCACGCACTTTGCCTGCCGGTGAATCCGCTCCAGCAGATCGATGTCCCGCAGAATGCGGTCGGATTTGGTCTGGATGGACAAACCAAATCCGTACTGCGCGACGAGTTCGACACACCGGCGTGTCAATCCGAGTGTTTCCTCGCAGTGCATATACGGATCGCTCATCGCCCCAGTACCGATCATGCACTTCCGGCGTTTGCGCCGGAGAGATGCCTCCAGCAGTTCCGGAGCGTTTCGCTTGACTTCGACATCTTCAAAATCGTGCTGCATCTGGTAGCACGCGCTCCGGCTGTCGCAATAGATACAGCCATGTGTACAGCCCCGGTAGAGGTTCATGCCGTTTCTGGCGGACAGAATTCCTTTGGCTTCGACAAAGTGCATGTGGTTCCCCGATCGCGTCTCTTTGCCGCAACGGATTTACAGTACAGGATCGAAGGTCAGTCTCCCATCCATCCGTCTTCCATCAGCGGGATCAATGCCAGCAGGCCGCCCCAGTGATAGAAGCTGTCGCTGCTCCCGACATCGCACCCTTCTCCGGTGTCCGCGTTGTAGTTCTCGTGGATGTGGCCGTCCTCTTTCCACTCCTTCAGGAGCAGCGCGGCTGACTTTTCCGCCAGGGCCTTGCGGGCTTCGGGCAGGTCATATCTACGCAGCCCCAGATAAACCAGAAAGTTCATCGGTGCCCAGATCCGCCCGCGCCAGTAATCGTTGTCCGGATAGGCGGGGTCATCCCGCATGATCGACGGGAGGATGAACTCTCCGTAGAATTTCTGCGGATTGAAGAAGTTGCGGCTCATCATGGTTTCCGCCTGCGCCTGGGTCGCCGTACCGGACAGCAGCGGATAGAAATTTGTGGGGGACAGCCGCAGTGACCATTCCCCGGTGTCGGTTCGGCGGTTGAGGAAGATGCCGGCTGCATCGCTCCAGAGCCCTGTCAATGCGCGTTCGAAACGGTCGGCCCGCTCCAGAAGTTCGTCCTGTTCGTCCTGTTTTCCGATCCGACCGGCCAGATCCGCAAGCGCCTTGCAGTCCGCCACGTACATCGCGGTCAGTCCCGCGTCTTCCAGGAGAATCACGCGGCGGTCGGTGTCGAAGGGGACGTCGTCGTACATAGGGGAATTGTCCAGCCCGGACTCCCACATGGCACCCTGCAGATCGGAATAGTTGGAACTGGTCGCCCAGTGCCCGGTGGTGGAAGTCTGCTTGGGCAGGCATCCCCAGGCCAGCAGACCTTCCGAAACCTGGCGGGCAACGGGCCACCAGCGGTTCCAGGAAATGAGGTCCTCAAACACTTCATCGATCACCCAGTTATATTCCGGTCCCCATTTGTCGAGGATGGCGCGGATCGCCATGGAACCGACGGGGGGCTGGCTCCGGTCGTCCGATATATTGTTTTCGTCGGCGGCAAAATTGGGAATGAATCCATGGCGGGAACGCTCGTGCGAGATCTCTACCGCGTTCGCGATCGCGAGATCCGGGTGATCGATCGAGGCCATCCAGCCCGCGAAGTAGGTGTCCCAGTCAAACAAGACGTAACCGCCCCAGTTGATGTTCCATTTCCGGCTGACCGGTGTACAGACGCGGTCCTTCTTGGGTTCGTAGATGGTGTCCCAACCCAGAATGGTCTGCATCGCGTGATACAGTTCCGCGCGTTCACCGTATACTTCGGTACGGGCCATGTGACGCGCGCGCGCGGCCGCCAGCAGATTCCTCGCCTCGTCTACCGTGCGCATATGTCCGGTCGCTATACAGACCGGAGATGCCAGCGAACAGGCAAAGTGAGGGTTGTCGGTCGGGTAGTTGGGTTCCTGGCGGAGTTCTCCCGCGCAGTGAATTGTGATCTCGCGCCCGGGGAGGGTGGCAAGGATGTGGTCCCCGTCGCGTGCGGTCCAGCCGGGCCGGTTGTATAGTATGCCGGCCTCCGCGACCAGTGTGGCCGGGTAGGAAGTCATCTCGACCGGTTCCACAAGCAGAACCAGATCGTCTCCATCGTGGGCAGAGCGGACGTCGATCATGATGCCCTGCCACTTGAGACGCAGCTCGGTGTAGGATCCGTCATAGGCGTGTGGACCGGGGAACACCTGCGCCTGTCTGCGAGATGCAACGTCGTCTTTCGGCTTACGCAACACGAAGGCTTCGGTTAAAACTGTACTGGATGCGTAGTCCTTAATGCCGAGCCGGATGCGGAGCGCTTCCGGGAGCAGCACATGATTCAGTACGCTGCGCGTATCCCAGGTGTTCCATCCCCGGGCAAGCCGTTTCTGCACGTTGCGGTATTCGTTCATGACAACCCTCTTTCCGCCGGTTCAGAGGTCAAAAAGGTCCGGCATGTCTTTCAGAATACCGATCTCAAGGTCAAAGATCAATGCAGCAGACCGGGCGGAACCGGGTGTTCCCGGACTTCTGTTCCTCCAGCAGCCGCAATGCCTGCGGCGTCCGGTGAACCAGCGGCATTCCGGGCGGGCCTTTCCGTGTTCTCGAGCCGGGGAAGTATGACGCTCATGCGGGTGCCGTACCCCTCCCGGCTGAGCACTTCGATGCGGCCGCTGTGCCGTTCAACGATCCATTTGGCGATCGATAGTCCGAGTCCGGTGCCACCGGTTTTTCGGGTGCGCGAAGAATCGGCCCGGTAGAACCGGTCGAATATGTAGGGGACATCGACCGCCGGAATGCCTGCGCCGCTGTCCTGCACGAGCAGCCGGACCTCGCTCCCGGCGCCTCCCGTGCAGCCGATGGTAATCTCACCACCCGGCGGGGTGTATTTGATGCTGTTGTCGATCAGGATGCGGATCGCCTGTTTCAGCAGCTGGGCGTCGGCCGTCACCGCAACGGGATCTTCCCGTGAGATCCGGAAGATGTGGTTCGGATCGATCATCGCGGTTTCCCGTGCGATCTCACGCACCAGCCGGTCAAGCGGGATGGACTCCATGTGGAGAGTGAGTGTATTGTTGTCGCCCCGCGCGAGGAACAGCAGCTTTTCGACCAGTTCTTTCATGTTTTCCGATTCAGTCTTCAGTGCGGCGATCGATTCCTGCAAGGTCTGCGGATCGTTTTTACCCCAACGGTCGAGCAGGTTGGCGTATCCCTGGATGACCGCGATCGGAGTCCGGAGCTCGTGAGAGGCGTCTGAAACAAACCGGATCTGGGAACGATAGGCAGTGTCGATTCTTTCCAGCATTTCGTTGATCGTACCTGCCAGATCCTTGAGCTCGTTCTGCGAGCCCTTCAGGTTGAGCCTCGTATCCAGACGGCTGGCGTTGATGTTCCGGGTGATGCGTGCCATTTCGTCGATCGGCCGCAGAACGCGCCGCGCGGAGCGGGCACCTGCAGGAATACTGCCCAGAAGCAGCAGGATCTCAAAAACAAGCAACACCGCAAAGAGTGCGCCCAGACGAAGCAGGACCGGAAAGAGCGGCACGGTGACGGACACGACAGTGTAGACCACCCCGTTCACTTCCGCCAGCGGATACTGCAGACGATAGGCCAGCCCGGCTGCCCGTTCCGCAAGAGGTGCACCGGCCGGTGTGCCCGACGGGGGGAATGACCGCTGTACTTCCGCAGAGAGTGCCAATCCGTCCAGGTGGAAGAAAGTCAGAAGGGGGGAGGCGGAAAGATCCTCCTTTGATTCTGTTGCTTTCCATGTATCACCGAATCTTTCAATCGAGATTTCGAACGCATTGGCATCCGACAACAGTTCCGGGAGAAGAGTCCGGGCTTCCGGCCTGGTTTCTTCCCGGATGGACAGAACCGTCCGGCCGGCCTGGTTTTCCAAATGTAAAAAAACCGCTGTGACAGCAAGCACCAGCAGCAGGAGATTCAAGGAGATTAACATGGAAAGCGTACGGAGTGTGGTGCTTGCATTGAGGCGCAGCACCAGAGAAAAACGGATCCGTTCCCGCAGCCTGGGCCGTTTCCCGGTGGAGTTCCCGGCGCTTCGGTTCCGGTCAGTCATGGTCAGCGACACTTTTAACGACATATCCGACACCGCGGATAGTATGCACCAGCCGCAGCCCCGCAGGCTCGTCCAGTTTTGCGCGCAGATAACGGATATAGACGTCCACGACGTTGGTTTCCCCCGCGTAGTCATACCCCCAGACCTTTTCCAGAAGTGCGTCACGGGAAAGGACGATGTCCCGGTTTTCCATCAGGCACTGCAGCAGGTCGAATTCCCGCCGGGTCAATTCGACCGGCCGGTCCTGACAGGTCACGGTGTGCCGGTCGGGATCCAGCCGGATCCCGGATGCCTCCAGTACATGTGTACTGCCGGCATCTTCGGACACGGGGCGGGCTTTGCGCAGGGCGCTGCGGATCCGCGCGAGGAGTTCTTCGATCGCAAAGGGTTTGGTGATATAGTCGTCCGCGCCGTTGTCCAACCCCGAGACCTTGTCCATCACCGCGTCCCGGGCGGTCAGCATGATGACCGGGACCTCGGAGGAGGTCCGCAGCCGCCGCAGCACTTCCATCCCGTTGAGCCCGGGCAGCATGACGTCGAGGAGCACAAGATCGTACGCCCCGCTTTTTGCCATCTCCAGCCCGATGCGGCCGTCAACGGCCTTGTCCGTTCGGTAGCCCTCGTAGTTGAGCTCCAATTCCACGAACCGGGCGATCTTCTCTTCGTCTTCGATGATCAGGATGTGTTCGGCCATACGTGCCTCCGCCAGCGGGAATCAATCTGCAGCGGACCGGTGTGCCGGTACCCGCAAAGGAGTCAGAACCCGGGTTTCCCCGGATCGCCGGACGTAGTGCCGCCCGGCGACCGGGTGAACCGCAACAGGTGCTATCAGGAATTTTTAGGTTTGTCCTTGTTGATGGCAGCACCGACATCCCGACGGAGTGTATCGGCGGCATCGGCCGCGGAATGCAGGATGGTGTTGGCGGCGTCGCCACGGATGTCCGGCCCTGCGAAGGAGTACCGGAAGCCGCAGAACAACCCGATCACGATCAGCACGACCACTGCCCAGAAGAAGAAGATCGAGAGCAGGACCAGCGCTGTGATCGGCAAGGTCAACATCGTCCGATCTGTGCGCATGACCACGAAATTGTTGCGGTTGCCGGCCTGGATCTGGCGTTTGACCCAGGCGAAAAAGGTTTTGAACATCGATCCGGCATCCGTCTGCCCTTCGCGGTGCCCCGTGATCTTTTTCTCTTCTTTCGCGGGACCGCCATCGGGAGACGCGTTGTCGACGGTCGCGGCCCCAGCGTCGTTTTGTACAGATTCTCCCCGGGTTTCATTTTGCTCCCGTGCCGCGCGGACGGCGGCCACGGGCGGTTTCACCTTGCCCTGCAGTTCGAGGAGAATGACGGCGTCAAGCAGGTCCCCATTGGCGGCTTCCAGTGCCTGACGGGCCTCTTCGTACGTGACATCGGCTTTGGTACGCAGTTGTTCTACCTGTTCCAGTGTAATCATGGTGCTCTTTCCTCCCGATTCATGGGCCGGCTTACAACCGGTTCCTGTGGCCGGTCAGACGCCGGCCTCGTTTGTGATCGGGATCAGGATATCGCCCGCGGTTTGGAAACCGCTGACAGAAAGATTAGAAATACATAAGAACTAAGAAGGTGGCCGCAGGACCTTGTCACCCGGGCAGGGAGGCCTTCACTTTATTCACTACCGCCTGGATTTCCGTGTTTTGGTCCATCCGGAAGGGGGCAGTCGTTTCGCCGATCTCCAGGGTGAGCGGCGTATTGTCTGTGAAAACAGGCCAGTGCGGGAGACCGTCTCCGTTGGGGTTTCCGGTTGCGGCGAACCGGGTCCAGTACCCGAGCATGCGCTCGGACAGCTCCGCGTCGACCGGCTCCCAGGGGCGCCACGCGCGGCTTTGGGTACCGAACACATACCAGAGTTCGGCGGAGTGAAATGCGCCGTATTCGTCACCCGGTGCTTTTCGTGTGAAATGGTAGTGCCAGGCAGGTTTGCCGGTAAGACCCGGCCAGACCGCGGCCAGTACGAGGGAGCCCGCTGCCATTGCAATCGTAATATCCCGCGATCCACCCAGCGCGTTGCCTTCGTCCGCGAGCGAGCCCGCCAGGATCGGAATGCGGGTGCTTTCCCCGGCGATAATCGCTTTGGAGGGTTCCAGCGGGATCAGGTGTCCGTCTATCAGGGGACCCATGGCCGGAGCACGGCCGCGGCTTTCCTTTTGCAGCGTGCGGACGCCGGTAAAGAGTGCCTCCACCGGCAGTTCCCGCAATGCCTGGATGGAATCGGCACCGCAGGTTTTCATCAGCTTTTGTCCATCCTGTTCCCCCTTGCGCAGCGTCAGGCTGCGGTCATTGAGAAAAAATCCGCCCCCTGACTGCAGGATTGCTCCGGCCATCATCCCGCGCGCAAGCGGGGAGGCGAGCAATGCCTGGACGCTCATCGCTCCGGCGGACTGGCCGAACACGGTGATCCGGTCGGGATCTCCGCCAAAGTCCGCGATGTTGTCCCGAACCCAGGCGAGGGCCGCCAGCTGGTCCAGCAACCCGTAATTGCCGGAAGCGCGGATCGGCGAAGCAGCAGAGAGTTCCGGATGGGCGAAAAACCCAAGGACACCCAGCCTGTAATTGAAGGTGACGAGGAGGACGCCCCGCTTTGCCATGGCCTCTCCGTCAAACGGGAACTCGCTGCCCGCACCGTGTACAAATCCGCCGCCGTGAATCCAGAACAGGACCGGCAACTTCTCGTCCCTGGCAACGGCCGGTGTCCAGATGTTCAGATACAGACAATCTTCCGACATGGGGGAGGTGGCCAGCGCGTGGTAAAACTCCCGGTCGTAAAAAGATCCCGGCTCAAAGTCGGTCTGCGGGCACACGGGCGCAAAGGAGGAGGCATCTCGTACCCCTTCCCAGGCGGCAGCCGGTTGCGGTTCCTGCCAGCGAAGCATACCCACGGGCGGTGCAGCAAAGGGGATCCCTTTGAATACGGTGATGTTCGGGTCTGCTCCCGGTACCCCCCGGAGCGCACCCTGTGCGATTGCGGTTTCCAGCATGGCCATGATAGATACCTGCCTTTCGACGGTTCACGCAAGTTTCATCTTTGTAACGTCACAATCGTAGCAAATCCGGGGCGCAACCTCAAACCGTGTTTCTCCATCCCGGAACATGATATGCTTTTTTATACGACACCGGTCACCTGCAAGGCAGCCGGACAACGACGGGGAGGACGTATCAGGATGGATTTGAATCAGACAGCTGACGCACTGCGCAAAAATGGATTCGGGGTTCGGGTGTTCCAGACCGGACAGCAAGCTGCGGAGGCCGCCATATCACTCATCGGGGAAAGATCAGTCGGAATCGGGGGTTCGTGGACCATCCACACGCTCGGGCTGTATGAACGGCTTTGCGAGCAAGGCAACACGGTTTCGTGGCATTGGCGGGATGCCGATCCGGAGGCAGCCCGCCGGCGCGCAGGCGGTTCCCAGGTGTACCTGGCGAGTTCAAACGCGGTGACCCTGGACGGTAAACTCGTGAACATCGACGGTACGGGCAACCGGGTGGCCTCGTTTTGCTGGGGTCCGGAGGAGGTCATCCTGATCGCCGGCCGGAACAAAATCGCCCGGGACACCGGGGACGCGATCCGGCGGATTCATGAGGAAGCCTGCGGCAGGAATGCGCGCCGGCTGGGTCTCAAGACCCCCTGCGCGACGCTGGACCGCTGCACCGACTGCGATTCGCCCGACCGGATGTGTCGTGTGGTGCAGATTCTCGAACGCAAACCCGGGGGCGTGCGGGGGTTGCAGGTGTATCTGGTAGACGAGGATCTGGGGTTCTAGAACGACGGCCCTGCGGAATGCGCCGGGCGGTGCATGTCAGCCGGCTGCCCATCCGGTCACAAGGTCGTACAGCATGCGCGCGAACAAAAGGAAGAGCACGCCGGCCAGAACCGACCGGATCAGACCGGCACCGCGCCGGATCGCCAGCCCTGAACCGATCCAGTTGCCCGCTACGCTGCAGAGGGCGGCGGGGATGGCAGCCCAGAAAGCGATTTTCATATTGGCGGCAAACAAGGT
This sequence comes from uncultured Oscillospiraceae bacterium, assembly GCA_964492455.1. GTDB lineage: Bacteria > Bacillota > Clostridia > Saccharofermentanales > UBA5734 > JAAYKS01. The sequence goes on along the minus strand of CAZBKR010000057.1, from coordinate 2,827 downwards.
GACCGCGGCCAGATTGGAGGCGAGATTCACCAGTTTGGCGGTGCCGCCTGCTTTGGCGTATTCAAATCCCAGCAGACCGTGAAACGCCAGAATCAGAAAAGTGCCGGTGCCCGGGCCGAAAAATCCGTCGTAGGCCCCGATCACAAGACAAAACGAACAGGCGAGCGCATACGAGCGCAAACGACTGACCTCGCGGCCGGCCGTTTCCAGATTGTTCTTCCGGCTCCGCAGCAGGGTAAACGCTGCGACCAGCGGCAGCAGTACAACCAGCACGATCCGAAGACCCCGGTCGCTGACCAGCAGCGCCAACCGTGTCCCTCCGAACGATCCGAGCAGCGCACAGCCCGCTCCGGCCAGACCGATGCCGAAATCCAGCGAACGGCTGCGCGCATATCGCCAGGTGGCGACCAGTGTTCCGAGGGAAGAAGACAGCTTGTTCGACCCGAAGGCCACATGTGCCGGAAACCCGCACAACAGATAGGCGGGCAGAGAGATCAATCCGCCTCCTCCCGCGATGGAGTCGACCAGACCCGCCAGAAAGACCAGGGGACACAGGATCAAAAGGGTTTCGAGTGTCTCCGGCATGTCTTCATGTCTCCGATCCATATTGGTTTCCGAACCATTATACAGCCCCCCGAATCGATTGTCGGACCCGTGTGATCTCCGGGTCCTTTTTGTCGCGCTTCCACCGGACCGGCCAGAATTGCCGCGGCTTACAATCAGGACGGTTGCGATCCTCCCGAAGAGGAGAGCGGCCGCATCGGCAAAGAGAAGGGAGGAACCATGAGGGAACAAAAAAAGGAAGGGAACAGGTGGAGGTGGACGTGGTTACTGCTGCTTCTTCTGCTCCCCCTGCTGGTTTGGCAGGGGTTTCGCTACGGCGGGAAATGGGGAGGAGAGGGACCTCCGGCAGGATCACGTCCCGATTCCGTGACCATTGATCCGGATGCGGGGGATGCCCTGGAAGGCGTTTATGTGGGGAAGACGCGCGAGGAGATTCTCGCAGAGCTCGAGCGCAAACAGCTGCTGGTAACGGATACACTGTCTTCTCACGCGTCATTCCCCTCCGGAAAAGCCGGGACGCTCGGGGAATGGATGGTGGAAAACATCTCGGACAACGAGGTGATCCAACAGGCGGAAATCCGGATCGGAGAACGCTGCATTGCGCGCTCAGCCGTTTTACAGCCGGGACAGCACGTAAGCCAGGTACGCCTGCTGGAAGATGTGCCTGCCGGGACACACGAGGCCGTCGCGTATCTCAACTACTACACGACAGAGACACAGGACTATATCAGCAAAGCCGGCTTTGACATCCGTATAACCGTCGACGGCTGAATGTGGCCGCCCATTGAAAAAGAGAGGACTCTCCATATGGATAGGAAGCACATCACCCGCTCAATAGGAGTACTGACTGCGATCATGGTCATGGAATTTGCAGGAGTTCACCCGGTATCGTCTACGGGAATCGCTACAGGAACCGGCGTGGTGGATTGCCAGGTACCGGTCGAAGGTATAATCCTCCCGCTGACCCTGTCGGTCACCCATCCGGTGGCGGTCTCCTGGTCGATCGATCCGAACAGCGACACCCCCTTCGCCGCCCCGGATTTTTCTGTGGAGAACAACAGTAAAGTACGCATCAGGGCGACGGTAAAGTCCCTCGAGGCAGTTGCCGCACCGGTATTGTCCGACCCGAGTGAGATTCTGCTGCTGGATGCCGCACCCGCGGCAAAGGACTGGGAAGCTCTCAATACGGAAGACTCGATGCGGTACATCGCACTGGGCGTGTTTGCGCGGGCAGCCAGCGGCTGGGATGCGGGAGCGCGGGAAACGCCAGTCTATGCAGTCGATATCGACGACACGCTGCTGGGGAGTCTCGCAGCCGGCGGGTCGGGGAGTGTCGGTCTGACCGCGTGTCACGGTCTGGCTATCTCGCAAACCTTTTGTGCCGCACATACGCTGGTATTCACGTTTTCCATCGACTGATCGAAAGGAGACCGATATGAAAAGAACAGCATTGCTCTGCCTTGCGGCCGCGTTGGCGGTCCTGTCCACTCCCTGCCTGCCGGTCGCGGCTTTACCGGTCAGCGGTACCGGAGGGATCGACGATTCTCCGGTCGTGGTGACCGGACTGGTTGAGGCGCTGACTATTTCGGTCACCCATCCCGCCTCCGCGGAATGGACAATCGACGTGAACCAGGGCATCCCTTTCGCGGCTCCGACGCTTGCGGTAACCAACCATACCCGCTGCCCGGTGGAGGTCTCGGTAGCCGGGCTTTCCCGCAATCCGGATTGTTCGCTCCCCTTTGTGGATGTCCTTCCAAGCCGCTTCGAGGAGTGGGATCGTCTGAACCGGGCCGAGTCGGCCGGGTTTCTGGCTTTGGGCATCCGTGTGGTGAATGACGAAAGCACCGATTGGATGCCCGGATTTTCCGACGCAGTGCGATGGGCAGCCGATGTCGGTGATACCTGGTTTGGTGCTCTGCCACAGGACGGGATCGGGATCCTGCGTCTGCAGTGCTGCCATGGATTGGCGTTTGATACGGGATACACGGCCAAACACGATCTGACCTTCCGCTTCACACTGGTTTGACAGCAGCCCGGAACAGGAGAGAGGGGATAGACGTATGCCGGCTTGCTGATGCCGACTGCCTCCGTCGCTTTGGTGGCGGCAGGAAACACTTCCATGGGAATTCTCCCGTCCGGTGGCGGCGCGACAAAACCTCGTTCTCCTGTTCTCACTGGTCTGATCCCGCTTCTTGACACTGGTTGGAGCGTGTAATAGAATAAGCGGGCTTGGGGCTATAGCGCAGCTGGGAGCGCACAACAC
>CAZBKR010000056.1:0-12175 GCA_964492455.1 uncultured Oscillospiraceae bacterium | reverse complement strand
AGCCGAGTTTATTGACAGCCTTCGCGAGACGGGATTTCCTGCGCGCGGCGGCGTTCTTGTGCAGATAGCCTTTGGCGGCCGCTTTGTCCAGCCTGGCCTGAGCGGCCTTGATCACATCGGGGGTGTCGGCGGCAGGTGCCTCCAGCGAAAGGTTCGCTTTTTTGAGGACAGTGCGCAACTCACTCCGTTTGCTCTTGTTCGCGACCGCTTTCTTTTCATTGATGCGGACACGCTTGATGGCGGATTTGAAATTCGGCAATTGTTTTCACCTCCCGCGTTGACTTCTTGCAACCGATTCGAAACACTCAGGTATTCTATCATGGAAGAAAGTGGGTTGCAAGCGTATAATGGAGCCGTTCGGTGCATTTGTTGGATGAAACATCTTTCATATATTTGCTGAAACGATCGATATTCACGGAGGTAACACACACGTATGCCGAAAAATGAAAACCGGGGGACCCCCCCAGCCGGCGGATCCGCCAAGCGTCCGCATACCCGTCAACCCGCAAAACAAGGAAAGGCGGCGGAAACGGGCACCGGCGGCAATCCCGCGCGTACCGTCCAGGGAGGTGCGTCGCGCAGGCGGCGGGGCCGCTCAGGACAGGTTCCGGAGGGTGATGTGCAGCCTGCGGTCCAGCGGGATAAAGCACAACCCGCGCAGAATACTACTGAGAAATCCCGTTCTTCACGGGGACGGCAGACTCCCTCCACCACGTCCAGGGACCGCTCCGGAACCAAAGCGGGCGGTGCCCGCAATCCGGCGGCACGCACCTCGACCGGCCGTTCTCCATCCGGTCACAACCCTGCCGCCCGTTCTGCGGATCGTCCGGCAGTCACCCTTGCCAAGACCGCGGCAGGCGCCGGGAAAAAGCAGCCTCTCCTGGACGGTGAACAACCCGCGATCCGGGTCATCCCGCTGGGCGGCATGCGCGAAATCGGCAAGAACATGACTGTATACGAATGCGGCGACGACATGATCGTCGTCGACTGCGGGGTCGCCTTCCCCGGCGAAGACCAGCCGGGCATCGACGCGGTCATCCCGGACATGTCCTACATCCGCCAGAACAAAGACCGGCTCCGCGGCGTCTTCCTCACCCACGGTCACGAGGATCACATCGGGTCCCTGCCCTGGCTCACCCAACTGGTCGACGTTCCGATCTATGGCGGGCGCCTGCCGATGGAACTGGTCCGGCGCAAGCTGGAAGAACGCGCGGGAGGCGCGGGGCTGGACAAACTCCGCGCGGTCAACGATGGAGACGTGATCGCAGCCGGACGGATGCACGTCGAGTTTATCCACGTCAATCACAGCATTCCGGACGCGTTTTCACTGGCGATCTTTACCCCGGGCGGGATCATCGTCCATTCCGGCGACTTCAAGATCGACTATACCCCCATCGACGGAGGGCCGATCAATCTCCCCCGCCTTGCCGAGATCGGCTCCATGGGGGTCGAACTGCTGGTCTGTGAGAGCACCAACATCGAGCAGGCGGGATCTTCCCCGTCCGAGCGCTCGCTGGCCTCCTCGTTCGAAACGATCTTCAACGACAACGACGGCCGCATTTTTGTGGCTTCATTTTCATCGAACATATACCGCCTGCAGCAGGTGGTCAGCGCGGCGGAACGCGCGGGGCGCAAAGTCGCGCTGGTCGGGCGCAGCATGCTCAACGTGTTTGACGCCGCCCGCTCGCTGGGCTACATGCAGATGAAACAGGACACCCTGATCGACATCAGCCAGATCGACCGGTACGATCCCGACCGCATCTGCGTTCTCACGACCGGCAGCCAGGGGGAACCGATGTCGGCTCTGACCCGGATGGCGTTCTCGGAGCACCGTTCGGTCGAAATCGTCGCGGGCGACACCGTCGTACTGTCTGCGGATCCGATTCCCGGGAACGAAAAATCGGTCTACCGTGTCATCAACGAGCTGTTCAAGCGCGGCGCTCACGTGATCTATGAGGGGCTGGCCGACATCCATGTCTCCGGGCATGCCTATCTCGAGGAGATCAAGCTGTACCACCAGCTCGTCCGCCCCAGGTATTTCCTGCCCGCGCACGGCGAGTATCGCCACATGTATACTCATGCACAGGTCGCCAATGACCTCGGGCAGCCCTGGGACACCATGCTGCTGCTCAACAACGGCGACATCTGTGAGTGCGGACCTTCCGGATGCAAAATCACCGGGTTCCTGCCTGCTGAAGGCATCCTGATCGACGGTTCCGGCGTCGGCGACATCGACAGCATCGTGCTGCGGGAGCGCAAAATGCTCGCGGACGAAGGTGTGATCGTGGTTTCGATGGCGATCGAGCAGGCCGCGAACCGGCTGGCCGGGCGTCCGGACATCCAGATGCGCGGGTTTATCTTTGAATCCGAGGCGTCGGTCATCGAGCGGGAGTGCATGAACCGCATCACCTCGTTTGTCCGCAAGCTCGAAGACGCAAACAAGCCGCTTGCCCCGGCCATCCGCGGCAACCTGCTGCGCGATCAGCTCCGGGACCTGCTCTACACCCGCACGCGCCGCCGTCCGACCATCATCCTCTCCCTGATCGAACTTCCCTGACCGGACAGCCTGCCGCTTTCGCGCGGCGGGATCCTGCAGTCCAAAACCGACAAAACCCCCGAACGACGAAATCCGGCCGTTCGGGGGTTCTTTTTTGTTACCGGTCTGCAATCCGGCAGACTTCCCTTTTCTCAGGCCAGGAGTTTGGCCAACGCGGCTTCGGCCGCGGTCGCGGCGTCAGCGGAATAGATGTCCGCACCGATCTGCCGGCAATAGCTCTCGTTGACCGGAGCGCCACCGACCATGATGGTCACCTTCTCGCGGATGCCTTTCTCACGGGCCAGTTCGACGACCGATTTCATCTCGCCCATCGTGGTCGTGAGCAGTGCCGAACAGGCGATGATCTGCGCGTCATTGTCGATTGCCGCCTGGACAAACCGCTCCGCAGGCACATCGCAGCCGAGGTCGATGATCTCCATCCCCTTGCCTTCCATCATCATGGCGACCAGGTTTTTCCCGATATCGTGCAAATCGCCCGCCACCGTACCGATCACCACCTTGCCGCTGGCCTTGACACCCGCTTCCTTGAGAAGCGGTTTGAGCAGTTCGGTGCCGGCTTTCATCGCGCGCGCCGCGATCAGGACGTCGGGCACATAGATTTCATTGTTTTTGAATTTGGCGCCGATCACGTTCATGCCGGCCACCAGCCCCTCGTTGAGGATTGAAGAAGCGGAATTCCCTTCGTCGATCGCCTGCTGGACAAGCGCCTTCACGTCTTTCGCTTTGCCGGCCTGCAGTGCCGTGGAGATCTGGTTCATCAGTTCCATGCCATCTTCCTCCTGTTTTCATCAGCGGGCGTCCGCCCCCTGTTTTTCCTGTATGCACCGGGGGTCGCGCCTGCGACCTTCCGAAACACCTTGGTAAAATAACTCTGCCCCTCGAAACCGACCATCGCGGAGATATCGGATATCGGAAGCTCTCCGTCCAGCAGCAGGCGGCAGGCCGCCTCCACCCGGACCTGGTTGACATAAGCGACAAAGTTCAGGCCGGTGCTTTCTTTGAACACACGGCTGAAATACATCGGACTCAGCGGGATGCTGGCCGCCACTTCCTCCAGTGTCAACCGGCGGCCATAATTGCGGCGGATGTGGTTGACCGCCTTGAACACCACATCTGAGTTGCGCACATCCTGGAGCCGGAATACCTGTTCCGTGAAACGGTTCATCGCCCCCGACAGCCAGCCGGCCAGTTCGTCGACCGTCTCAAATCCGGCAATGCGGTCGAGATAGCCGTAATTCATCCCGAAGATACTGCCCGCGTCGGCACCGCCGCGGATGGCCGCACGAGAGAGCAGCACCGTGAGTTCGACAATCCGGGCTTTGAGAGTCGGCATGTCGCCGCCCCGTGTAAAAAAGATCGTACCGAGCAGCTCGTTGAGCAGACGCTGTGCGCCGTTCCGGTCCCCCACTTCGATGAGGTGGAGGAGCTCCCCCTCTTTTTCAAACGGATAGGACCGGTCGTCCTCCGCCCCGCCGAACACTTTTAAAAAGTGCATCCGTTCCCAGATGCGGGACTGGATGTCCGCGGAACGGCCGGCGTTATCCACCTCGTTATAGCTCCCGTCCGACAGGCTTTTGGCAACATGGCGCAACATCCGGCTGAGGCTGGATACACGTGAGGTTTCCACGACCGGCAGATCGCGCAACCTCCGGGCAATCGCTTCCCGCTGCCGGATACCGGCCTGCGTCCCGCATACCAGTTCCTCGGCGAGGAATTCATCCGGATCGAGCATGTGGACCGGACCGCCGGACAGTGCGCCCGCCAGCACCCCGTCCACCATCACCGGAGAGGTCCAGCAGACCAGTCCCATCGGGCAGAAATGGATATACTCCCCGCCGAACCGGCGAGACTGACAGGCTCCATAAAGATGCGACTCCGAGCAGATTCTCCCTTCGGACAATCCTTCCCGGGAGGTGTCCAAAGGGAACAAAGACGTGGCGAGGTCACAAACCGCCCGTTGCGCGGGATTCGGAAACACCGCATGCAGCCGGCGACCGTCCGGTCCGATCACCATACAGCCGACACCCGTCGCTTCAACATAGTCCCCGGCGGCCTGCCTGGCCGCCTCGACATCCATAGCAGAGATCATGCACCACCGGCCAGGGAGCGACCCCGGCGTATGTTTACGTTCTCTTCCGTATGCGCCGGACTACTCCGGCGCACTCCAATAATCATCATACGACAGGTTTGCAGCCGTCGAATGAAACTATTCTACACTTTATGGTAAATAATTGCGATTCGGGGACTCTGCTGAACCGGTTGTCCGACGCAATCCGTTTCTCAACCGCTCCGCCGGACATCCAGCACGTCACGGATGGCTTTGAGCCGGCCGATCACCCGGTCCAGCTGGTTCTGGCCGTTGACCTCCACCAGCATCTTGATGGTGGCGGTCACGTCCTTCATCGCCGTGAGCTGACCGGACAGGATGGAGATCTTCTCGTCCGCTATCGCGTTGGAGATATCCGCCAGCAAATGCCGCCGGTCGTGTGCGGTGATCCGGAGCTCCACCTGGTACGTAGCGCCGGTCTCCTCTTCCGCCCAGGACACGTCGATCAGACGGGAAGCGCGTTCCGCGTCCCGGACGCTGCCGGACGAGTCCCGCAGGAGCTGGCGGACATTGCTGCAGTCGGTGCGGTGGACCGCAACCCCCTGCCCGCGTGTGACATACCCGACAATCGGATCCCCCGGTACCGGATTGCAGCACCGGGACAACCGGACCAGGCAGTTCTCGACGCCTTTCACGATCACGCCTTTATCCGCGGCTTTGGACGGACGCGTACGGACCGGTTCCCGACCGCCTTTTTCGCCCGCACCGGTGATTCCCGCAGGGGGAACCGGCATCACCTGACCGGTCGCAGTGACGAAAAAGCCGTACTGGTGGCGTTCATCCTCCGGGATGCTCTTGATGTATTCATCCCGCAGGCGTGTCAGGATCTTTCCGGCGGAGATCCCGCCATACCCGATCGATGAGTACAGGTCGTCCAGCGAGGCAAGCGTGTAACGGCGGAACACCTTCTCGAGCACCTCGCTTTTGAGCAGCTGCTGCGCGGTAAAGCCCGACTTTTTCATCTCGCGCTCGAACACTTCGCGACCGCGGGCGATGTTTTCGTCCCGCATCTCCCGTTTGAACCACTGGTTGATCTTGCTGCGCGCAGAGGAACTCTTGACGAGCTTGAGCCAGTCCCGGCTGGGACCGTGCACTTTGTCCGAGGTGAGGATTTCGACGATGTCTCCGTTCTGGAGTTCATAGGTCAGCGGGACAATCCGGCCGTTGACTTTGGCACCGTACATCCGGTTGCCGATCCCGGAATGGATGTTGTACGCAAAATCGATCGGAACCGCTCCCGCGGGCAGCGCGACCACATCCCCCTTGGGGGTAAAGACAAACACCTCTTCCGCGATCAGCCCGTTTTTGAGGGACTCCATATATTCGCCGGCGTCCCGCATGTCTTTCTGCCAGTCCAGCAGCTGGCGGAGCCAGGCCATTTTTTCATCCAGCGCGGTGGTGCCCGGTGTTTGTTTTTTGTCTTCCTCCTTGTATTTCCAGTGGGCCGCGATCCCGTACTCCGCGGTTCTGTGCATCGCGAAGGTCCGGATCTGGACCTCGAAAGGCATGCCTTTGGGACCGATCACAGTGGTGTGCAGCGACTGGTACATATTGGGCTTGGGCATCGCGATATAGTCTTTGAACCGACCGGGAATAGGCCGGTACAGCTCGTGTACCACACCGAGGACCGAATAGCAGTCCGCAACCGAGTTCACAATGATCCGGGCCGCAAACAGATCGTAGATCTGATCGAGGTTTTTGTTTTGCTGGTGCATTTTACGATAGATGCTGTAGAAATGCTTGGGACGGCCTTCGATCTCGCAGTGGATCCCCATGCGTTCGATCACCTGTTTGAGTTCGGTGATGATCTGGGAGACGTAATGCTCACGTTCGGACCTCTTTTGCGATATTGAGCCGACCAGCTCATAGAACGCGTCCCGGTCCAGATAACGCAGACAGAGATCCTCAAGCTCCCATTTCCATTTGTAGATTCCGAGACGGTGCGCGAGCGGGGCATAGATGTCCAGCGTTTCCCGCGCCTTCACCTGCTGGCGGTCGGGGGTCAGATGTTTCATCGTCCGCATGTTGTGCAGCCGATCCGCGAGTTTGATCAGGACCACCCGGATGTCACGTGCCATCGCAAGCAGCATCTTGCGGAAGTTCTCCGCCTGCACCTCTTCTTTGGAGGAAAAGGCCAGACGGTCCAGCTTGGTGACCCCATCCACCAGTTCAGCGATCTCTTCGCCGAATTCGGACGCGAGAAACTCAATCGAGAGTCCGGTGTCCTCAACCGTGTCGTGTAAAAGCGCAGCCACCAGCGTCGACGCCTCGGGCTCCAGTTCGGTCAGAATGAGCGCGACCGCAAGGGGGTGGATCGCGTAGGGTTCACCGGTGGCGCGGACCTGCCCCTCGTGAGCGTTGAGCATAAACTCATAAGCCCGGACGATCCGGTCCGACTCGTCGATTTTGCTATAGGACCGGTAACGGCGTAGGAGAATGTCCAGCTCGTTCCGGAGATCGTCTTTGGTCTGGGCATCCATGGTGGTTCAGCACCTTTCGCGGGCTTCGAGGATGTACCGGAACGACGTGCAGGCGTGCAGATTGGCCTTGCCTTCGACCGGGAGCAGTGTGATGTGACGACGTTCGATGCCGAGAACCTGCTGCCGCAGCAGTCCCGCTTCGTGAAAGACCTCCAGGATACGGGAAAGCCGGAACCAGTTGAGGTCGATTCCATAGCTGCGCGAAATTTTCCGGGCGAGCAGTGTGAGATCGCACAATAGCGAATCCTCGGCAAAATTGGCGCGGATGTATTGATAGGACGAGGTGAATTCGGGCTTCAGCGGCACAAGAGAACGCAGTTCCAGGCCAAGCCGGTCTGCGAGATCCGCCAGCGATTCCTCCCGGAGTCGCGCCTCCCGTTCGGCGACGACCATCGGCTCCGATGGTTCGTCGGCTTCCGGCTGTGCCGCGGGCCGGAGGTCCCGTATTTTGAGCTGCAGATATTCCTGTCCGTTCCAGGCATTGATGTCCATCGAATAGGCGATGTCGACCCGGTCTCCGGGGCCGACCAGTCCGTCGAACAGATTCATGCCGAACCCGATGGCCGCGACCGGACGTTCCATGCCCTCCCCCTGGAGCATCAGCTTGATGTGGTGACCGTTGCCCAGCATCCACATGTCCCGCACCGTCAGGTTTTCGGACATAAACACCGGTTCCCGGTTGCCCTCGCCAAACGGTGCCAGACGCGCCAGATCCCGTGCGTTGTCTTCCGTGATCATCGAAAGATCCAGCGGCATGTCGATCCGAACCGTATGCCGGCTGGTTTCCGGGGTCAGGTGCCGGGCCGCAAACGCGTTGGCCTCCCGTTTGAACGCCTCCAGTGAGGATTCCTCGATCAACATGCCGCACGCTTTGCGGTGGCCGCCGAACTTGAGGATGTGATCCGAAGCCGCCGTCACCGCGCCGAGCATGTCAAACTCCCCGAAAGAACGCGAGGAACCCCGATAGAGCCCATCCTCCCCTGCCAGCACAATCGCGGGGCGGCAGTACATTTCGGCCAGGCGCGACGCGACGATCCCGATGATGCCCTGATGCCAACCTTCTTTGTGGACGATCAGCATCCCTTTGCCGGAAAAATCGAAGGTTTCGTCAATCATCCGCGAAGCTTCGCCGATGATCTCGGTTTCCACATCTTTGCGTTTCTGGTTGTCCGCGCACAGCGCCTGCGCGATCGTATCCGCTTCGGTGACATCCTGCGTGAGCAACAGCTCGACCGCACGGTTCGCGTCTCCCATCCGGCCCGCGGCATTGAGCCGGGGTGCCAGTGTAAAACCGACCATCGCGGATGTGACCGGCTTGTTGCACATGTTGACGTAACGAAGCATGGAAGCGATGCCGATATTGTCCTGGCGCTGGATGCTTTGAATCCCGTAATGCACCATGATCCGGTTCTCACCGGACAGGGGCATGACGTCCGCCATCGTGCCGAGCGCCGCAAAATCGAGATACTCCCGCCAGATCTCCCCCATGCCCAACCGCAAGCTGAGGGCATGGATCAGTTTCAACGCGACACCCGCCCCCGACAATCCTTGAAACGGATAGGTTTCGCCGGGCTGGCGCGGATTGATCACGGCGCGGGCGTCTGCCGGGAGAGAAGCCTTGCACTCATGGTGATCGGTCACGACTGTATCGATGCCTCTGGCGGCCATTTCGGTGATTTCCGCATCACCGGATATGCCGCAGTCGACCGTAATCACCAGCGCGCACCCGGCGGCCTCGGCGGCGTCGATGCCGGTATCCGACAGGCCGTATCCTTCGGTCAGCCGGTCGGGAATGTAAAAGAAGCAGTCCGCACCCGCACGCCGTAAAAAGGAGGTGACGATCGAGGTGGCGGTGATGCCGTCGACGTCGTAATCGCCATGCACCATGATCCGGCTCTGGCGGCGGACATGCTCGAGCACCACATCGACAGCGGTCTCCATCCCCAGCATGAGAAAGGGGTCACAGAACCCGTCGGCCGGCGGATGGAGAAACACCTCGATCTCGTCAGCCCCCTCGATTCCGCGGGAGGAAAGAAGTCGCGCCAGTAACGGAGGGGCATTGCCCATCTCCGCGCGCGGGGCCGGCAGAACTGCGTTCTGTGACGGCAACTTCCAGTCTTTCCTTACCAACAGGGCCAAAATCCGCCTCTTTCCGGGCTGAACAGCCCGTCTGATGATCCTTATAATCCGTATATTATAGCATCTCGCACAACCAAACCGTGTACTGCGTCACACAATTGCAGTCAATCTGTCCCAGCCATGCAAAAAGTCCGGAATCCTACCGGATTCCGGACGTCCGCTGCCTATCGCAAAAACCGGATATCCGGCTCAACGCTTGCGTTTTCTAGCTGCTTCGGATTTCTTTTTGCGTTTGACGCTGGGCTTTTCGTAATGCTCGCGTTTTCTCACTTCAGCAAGCACACCGGAGCGGGCGCATGAACGTTTGAACCTTCTGAGCGCGCTGTCAAGGGATTCGTTTTCCTTTACTCGGACTTCCGACACTTTTCTCCCTCCCCTCTCCGGTGAAATCGCACGACCGCCCGCAGAAATCTCTGCGCCGGTTTGCGGCTTATGTATTATAACTGCACCGGGTATACCGCGTCAACCAACTGATTTTCAGGATCGGACGGCGGTTGGCAGCAAACCCGCAAACATTTCCCATGTACACATCCAATGCTGCAGGTGTCAGCGGATACGCTCGCCCAGAGGTTCGCCTCCCAGTAAATGGTAGTGGACATGCGCGACGGTCTGGCCGGCGTCGGCTCCGCAGTTCGCGATCAGGCGGAATCCGGACGCATCGATCCCGAGGGCGCGTGCGGTACCCGCAACCGCCTGCGGCAGGGCCTGCGCTGTACCGGCAGAGGCGGGATCGTCCGCGAGAGCCAGCAGGTCCGGCCAATGTCGCCGGGGCAGCAGCAGCACATGGATGGCGGCCTGCGGGTGGAGGTCGCGGATCGCAATATACGCCGCATCCTCGTACACAACCGCCGCGGGGATTTCCCCCCGGATGATTTTACAGAACACACAATCCGACATCGTTCGCCCTCCTGTGTACGGACGTCTAGTCTGACAACGCCCGCCGGATCCTGTCCGCGGTTTCGCGGATCACATCGTCCAGCCGCGCGACGTCCCGTCCGCCGGCCTGCGCCATGTCAGGACGCCCGCCGCCCCCGCCACCCGTTGCGCGGGCAGCTTCCCGCACGAGATCTCCGGCCGATACCCCCGCGCGCACCGCATCCGGAGTCGCCATTGCGACAAACAGGACTTTCCCGCCGGTTGCAGAAGCCAGAAACACCACCCCTTCGCCGATGCGGTCGCGTACATGGTCGGCCATCCGGCGCAGGGCTTCCGCGTCCGTGGCTTCCACCCGCTCGGAAACCAGGCGGAAGTCTCCACAGACCTGTGCACCGGACACCAGACCGTCCGCGGCGGACACCGAGGACGCTGCGGCCTGTTCCGCAATTTTCTTTTCCAGTGACTTGTTTTCCGACAGCAGTGTCTCAATCCGTTTCTGCAAATCCTGCGCGGGCACCTTGAGCACCGCGAGGGAAGCTGCCAGAATGTCGGCATCCGAGCGGGCTTCGTCCATTGCGGCCTGTCCGGTCACGGCCTCAATCCGACGTACGCCGGAAGCGACCCCGCCTTCGGACAGGATGCGGAACAGGCAAGCCTGGGAGGAAGACCTGAGATGGGTGCCTCCACACAGTTCACGACTGTAATCGCCTACCCGTACCACGCGTACATGGTCTCCGTATTTGTCATCGAACAAAGCCATCGCGCCCGACTGGCGAGCTTCGTCCAGAGTCATCAGATCGGTTTCGACTGCAAGATCCGCCAGAATGGCGGCGTTGACCTGGCGTTCGACCTCCGCGCGTTCGGCCGTTGTCAGGGGCTGATAATGACTGAAGTCAAACCGCAGCCGCTCCGGTGAGACCGCGGATCCCGCCTGTGCGACATGGTCACCGAGCACCTGGCGCAATGCCTTGTGGAGCAGGTGGGTCGCGGTGTGATTGCGGGCGGTCGCCAGGCGCCTCGCACGGTCGACTGACAGCCGGGCATCGTCACCCTGCCGCACCGTACCGGATTCGACTCTGCCTTCGTGCAGGTAGATGCCCGCGCCGGTCTTGCGGGTGTCGGACACGGTGACAGAATATCCGTCACCGGTTATCACACCCCGGTCTCCGGTCTGTCCGCCCGCTTCGGCATAGAAAGGACTACGGTCAGTCACAAGCAGGACCTGGTCGCCGGAAGAAGCTTCTTCCGTGATTGTTTTATCGTCATTGTCTCCTGACGTCCTGACAATAAGCAGGATCGTTGCGTCTTCCTCCAGCCGGTCGTACCCGGTAAAAACGGTGGCCGGCAGATTTCCGAGCGCGTCCAGCCCGTCCGGGCCGTCCCAGGCGGAAGTGGTTTTCGCCCGCAGCGCGGCGCGCGCCCGCTCCTTCTGCTGGCGCATCGCCCCGTCAAACCCGGCTTCGTCGATGCCGATCCCCTGTTCCTCCGCGATCTCGCGCGTCAGATCCAGCGGGAAACCGTAGGTGTCGTGGAGCAGGAACGCGTCCTTGCCGTCCAGGATGGCCGATCCCGCCGCCCGGGTCTCCCCGAGCAGGCGCTCCAGTACGGCTGAACCCGCCTGGATGGTTTCGGCAAACCGCTCCTCCTCGATCCGGATCACAGTCTGCAAGGTCTCGCGCTTCCGGATCAGCTCCGGATACGCCTCTCCCGATTCCCGCACGACCGTGTCCACGATCTTGTGCAGAAAGGTTCCTTCGATACCGAGCAGGCGGCCGAACCGCGCCGCGCGCCGGAGGAGGCGGCGCAGCACATAACCCCGTCCTTCATTGGTGGGCAGAATCCCGTCTGAAATCATGAAGACGGTGCTGCGGATATGGTCGGTCACCACCCGGATCCCCATATCGGCTTCCGGATCTTCCCCGTAACGCACGGAGGCGATGGCGCATACATGATCCAGGATCGCGCGGATCGTGTCGACCTCGAACAGGTTGTCGACATCCTGCATCAGGCAGGCAA
>CAZBKR010000055.1:336-12228 GCA_964492455.1 uncultured Oscillospiraceae bacterium | reverse complement strand
ACAGCGACCATTGCGAGGATCTGCAGGCGGAACTCGCGCGCTGGCTGGTCTGAACCACTCGCTTATTTTCTCTTTCTTTTCGGTTTCGGAGGTTTCGTCTGATTCTTGCGGTTGGTTTTCCGGCTGCTTTTGTTTGTTACCTTGCCGGCCGGTCTGCCTTTTCCGGAGCCGTGAGTGCGCGCGACAGGATCTTCAACCAGCTCAAAATCGATTTTCCGGTTCACCGTGTCTGCGCGCGCGACACGCACACGGACCTTCTCCCCGATCTGAAGTACGCGCCCGCTCCGGGATCCTCGCGCGGTGAGGGTGTCTTCATCGTAGTCAAAATAATCCGCCATACTGCGGAAAGGCACCATCCCCTCCACGGTGCTGGGCAGCCGGACAAAAAATCCAGCACCGATGATCCCGGAGATCACACCGTCAAACTCGTCGCCGATCCGGTCCGCCATATACTCGCAAGCCTTTTGCTGTATGGTGTCCCGTTCCGCCTGGTCGGCCATACGCT
Organism: uncultured Oscillospiraceae bacterium; assembly: GCA_964492455.1. Taxonomy (GTDB): domain Bacteria; phylum Bacillota; class Clostridia; order Saccharofermentanales; family UBA5734; genus JAAYKS01. The sequence continues at coordinate 11,723 of CAZBKR010000055.1, read as the reverse complement.
CCGTGAGTGAACTGTTTTCACTCACCTGGGCTGCCTCCCGCTTCCATTGTGCGGTTTGCATCCGGTTCGACAGCCAGCCTTTGATGACCCGGTGTATGAACAGGTCGGGATACCTGCGGATCGGGGACGTGAAGTGGCAGTAGTAGGTGCTTGCGAGTCCGAAGTGCCCAAGACATTCCGGCGCGTATCGGGCTTTGGCCAATGAGCGAAGCAGGAGTTGAGAGAGTGCTTCCCCATACTCCATTTCCTTGATTTCGCCGAGCGCTGCCGCCAGATCCGCTGGGCGTGGATTGCCGCGGAAGCGAACCCGCACGCCGAGGTTGTTTGCCAGTCGCATAAACCGGCGGAGTTTATCCGGATCGGGCAGTTCGTGCACGCGATAGACAAACGGCAGCTTCAGCGCGTGGAATTTTTCCGCCACAAACTCGTTGGCAGCGATCATGAACGCTTCGATGATCCCGTTGGTGAAGGAGATGGGATAGGGATAGATCGCAATCGGGCGGCCCTCTTCGTCGAGGTCGACCTCGGTCTCCGGAAATTCAAACTCGAGCGTTCCGCGCTCCCGGAGCTTTGCGCGCAGGATGTCCGCCAGTTCCCGCATGGCGACAAAGGAGTCTTCCATCGATCCGTATCGGTCCCGCCCTTCTCCCCGCTCCAGAAAGTCGTGGATTTCGCGGTAGGAAGTGCGCGCGTTGCTCCGGATCACGCTTTCGTACAGATCTCCGCCCGTGATCTGGCCCGTCTGATCGATTTCCATTTCCGCAGTCAGCGTCAGACGGTCGGCCCCTGGATTGAGGCTGCAGATGCCATTGGAAAGCCGCGGCGGCAACATCGGAACCACCCGGTCCACCAGATACACACTGGTTCCTCGTCTGCGGGCTTCCGCGTCAATCTCGCTTCCGTCCCGGACGTAATGAGCGACGTCAGCGATGTGCACCCACAAACGGAATCCGCCGTCCGGCATCCGTCGGATGGAAATCGCGTCATCCAGGTCCTTCGCGTCCTCGCCGTCCATCGTAATCGTTGGAAGGTCGCGCAGATCGCGCCTGCCGTCCCGGAGCAGAGCTGCTACATCTTCTTCAGACAGAGCGGCTGGCAATTGGTCAGCCTGGTATTCCACTTCTTCCGGGAATCCGCCGGTCAATCCGTAATGAGCCATAATGCCGGCGATGGCGACATCCGGGCGCTGGGGATCTCCCAACACTTCGAGAACGGAGCCGCGCCAGTTGTCGGATTCCGGATTGTCCACCCGGCAGATGACGCGCATTCCGAACGGAGCGCCGTGCAGGTTCTGCCAGGGTATAAACACATCACGCCTTCCGCCTTCCGCCTCGGGATAGTCAGATCGTACAAAGCCGTCCTGACCGTTCTCCATCAAGATGCCGACCAGTGTTTTTTCTGCGGGCATGGTATGCTCCTTTCCGCCCCGTCGGGGGGGCAAACCGGAACCGATACAAAAGGACCGCCCTTGATGCGGGCGGTCCGGCGTAAATCAAAAAAGAGGTGGCCCCGCTTTCCTCCAGGAGGAGGTTTCGCTCGACGCCGGTGTGTCCCGAATCAGCCCCTGCCTGTGATCAGGTAGAGGATGATCGTCAGAACAACAAACAGAATTGCGCTGTAAGATGTCAGCTTGCGCAGTCTGGCATCGCGGCTGCGGCCTTTGTTGGCATTCTGTCCGAAGAAGTTTTCGTTCTGGTTCGCGCCGCTGATGACGCCAAGGCCCTTGTTGCTGCCCTCCTGGAGCATGACAAGAAGGATCAGTACAACGCAGACCGCCAGGTCGAGTATGGTTAGTATGATGGCCAAGACCCCCATGGAATATCCTCCGGATCCCTATTGGTTCCGCTTTGGCGGAACCCGATCAAGCACGGTTCGGGCTTTGAAAACAGCATGAGCATATTACCACAGCGACACGCACGCCGCAACCTCCGTCCCGCCTGAATCTATCCATGGCCGATGAGTTCAGACAATCCGGTGCTTTCGTTTATACAGCACTTTCTGCAACTCACCGGCAGTGAACGGGATCAGAGCCAGCGGCACAACGGCTAGCCAGTCCCGCAGTGACAGCGGCACGGTGGAAAACACTGGTGACAGGAACGGCAGATAGAGAATGGACAGCAACAGAACACCAGACAGTACCACAGCCTGCACCATCGACCTGTTGCCTCCCAGGCCGGTTTCAAAAACGGTCTGTCTTTCCGACCGGGCGCTAAAGGCGCGGAACAGTTCGGCCAGCAGCAGCGTGGCAAAGGCAAATGTCCGGGCGCCGTCATGGGGAGTTGCGGCTTCGCCCACCAGAATATCGGGATAAGCAAGACGTCCGATCTGGAATGCGGCATACACCGTTCCGAAGATGGCGATGCTTTGAAACGCGATGGTCCGGATCATCCTCCGATCGACAATCCTGGCGTCCCGTGCCCGGGGCGGCCGCTGCATATTGTCCGGTTCCCCCGGCTCACGGCCGAGTGCCAGCGCAGGAAAACTGTCCGTCAGAAGATTAAGCCACAGCAACTGCAGCGGAGCGAGCGGCGCATAATGCGGACCTAGCAGCAGCACTGACAAAAAGATCACCAGGATCTCGCCGATATTGCAGGACAACAGGAACCCGACAAATTTGCGGATGTTCCCGTATATGATCCGGCCTTCCTCGACCGCATGTACTATGGTCGCAAAATGATCGTCGGTCAGGATCATATCGGCCGTACCTTTGGCGACTTCGGTTCCCGTGATGCCCATTGCAACCCCGATGTCCGCCCGTTTGAGCGCCATGGCATCGTTGACCCCGTCCCCGGTCATCGAGGCGACATGTCCGTTGGCACGGATGGCTTCGATGATGCGGACCTTGTGTTCCGGAGATACGCGCGCATACACACGGACGGTTTCCGAACGATGACGCAATTCCTCTTCCTCAATCCCGTCCAGTTCACTTCCGTCGATCACCTCACTGCCTTCAGGCATGAGCGCAAGATCGCGCGCAATCGCGACCGCGGTATCCCGGTGGTCGCCTGTAATCATAACCACGCGGATGCCCGCCTGTCTGCAGACCGCTATGGCATCCCGTGCTTCCGGACGGGCGGGATCGATCATCCCCATCAGACCGGTAAAAACAAGATCCGACTCGACCTTTTCCGGATCGAGGTCGGGCAGCCTCTCGAATCCGCGGTAGGCAAACGCCAGAACACGGAGGGCATCGGATCCCATCGCGCTGTTGACCGCAAGCAACCGATCCCGGTCTTCCGGCGTCATCAGTCGGATTCCGTCTGGTGTGAGGAGGGAGACACAGCGTTTGATCACGATGTCTGGCGCTCCTTTTACAAGCGCCAGAACAGGGCTGTCCGGAAACCCTTCATGGAAAGTGGTCATGCGTTTGCGGGCGGAATCAAACGGCAATGCGGCTACGCGCGGACGGGCGCCGGAAATCTTTTCCTGCTGGATCCCTCCCTTGTGGGCCGCAACCAGCATCGCGGCTTCGGTCGGATCTCCAACGATTCCCGGAGATCCGTCCTGCTCTTCGACTAGCGCGGCGTCGTTGCACAATGCTCCGATTTCGAGCAGCCTGCGCAGGGAAGCTGTCCCTTCCGGATCTACAAACGTCCCTTCCTGATCTCGGATATCGCCTTCCAATTCGTATCCGGATCCGCCAACCGACGCGTCGCAACCTTCCGCGTACAGCCGGATAACAGTCATCTCGTTTTGGGTGAGCGTACCGGTTTTATCTGTGCAGATGACGTCGACACCTCCCAGCGTTTCGACCGCGGGGAGACGCTTGACGATCGCGTTGCGATCCGCCATGCGGCGCATGCCGAGTGCCAGCACAATGGTGACAACAGCCGGCAGTCCCTCCGGGATCGCGGCCACCGCGAGGCTGATCGCGGTCATGAACAGTGCAAGTGGATCTCCGCCGGTGAGAAATCCCTGGAGGAACACCCCAGCGCACACCACCAGGCAAAGCACTCCCAGCAGGCGACCGAGCTGCGCGAGATTCTTCTGCAGTGGCGTTGCTTCCTCTTTCATGGATTTCAGTTTCTCTGCGATGCGGCCGATTTCGGTGTGAGCACCGGTGGAGGTCACAATGCCGCGCCCGGAACCGTACGTCACTGCGGTCCCCATGTAGGCGATGTTGGCTCGGTCTCCGAGCGGACGGGATTCCACGTAAACCGCGTCCGCATGCTTCTCGACGGGAACCGATTCACCGGTCAGGGATGCTTCTTCGATCTGGAGAGATACGCTTTCGACCAGTCTGAGGTCGGCAGGAATCACGTCCCCCGCTTCGACCAGCACCATATCTCCGGGAACCAGCGCGGCGGCAGGCACTTTATGTGTCATGCCATCCCGCAACACACGCGCCGAAGGAGCCGCCATCTTCCGGAGCGCTTCGATCGCCTTTTCCGCACGTCCTTCCTGAACAATCCCGAGCACGGCATTGATCATGACGATCGCCAGGATGGCACCCGCGTCGATCCACTCCCTCAACAAAGCGGAAACAACCCCGGCTGCCATCAGCACGAGAATGAGAAAATCCGCGAACTGGGCCAGCAGCCGCTGTATCAGAGAACGTCGCGGGCGGTCTTTCAGCTCGTTGGGACCATATGCAGTCAGACGTTCAGCCGCCTCCTGTCCGCTCAGACCGGTGGTCGGATCGGTGCCGAGGTGCGCTGCGGTTTCGTCGACGGAGAACTTATACATATCTACCGGCTCTGTCATGATGCGGGTTCCTCCGATCCTTCGATCATCCGCAGCAGCCCGTCCAGCCCGATGACCGGAATCCCGAGCCGCGCCGCCTTGTCCAGCTTGCTCCCCCCGCCTTCACCGGCGAGCACATACGTGGTACGTGCGGAAACACTGCCGGCAGCTTTTCCGCCCTGAGAGCGGATCAGCGTCTCCGCTTCCTCGCGGGTCATACCGGGCAGTGCGCCGGTCAGCACAAATGTCATGCCTTCAAACGCGCCTCCGGTCTGTACCCCATAGGTGGACGAGTTCATATTGACTCCCGCAGCCGCCAGACGATCCAGCAAGTGCCGGGTTTGTTCCTGTGCGAAAAACCGGGTTACAGACGCTGCCGTCACCGGTCCGAAGTCGGGCAGTGCGGCCAATGTCTCTTCGTCCGCATCACGGATGGCCTGTATGTCCGGAAAAGATGCGGCCAGCACACGCGCAGCCTGAACCCCGACATTGCGGATCCCCAGTGCAGTGATCAGCCGGTCGATGTTGTTGGATCGGGATCGGTCGATGGAAGCCAGCAGCAACTCCGTGGAACGGTCTCCCATCCCTTCAAGCGAACGAATCGCAGATTGTTTTTCTGTGAGCGTATAGAGATCGGCGACGCCTGCGATCAGACCATTCTGAATCAGCGTCTCGACGATGGCAGGGCCGAGACCGTCGATGTCCATCGCGTCACGCGAGACGAAATGGAGTATGTGGCGAAACAGTTGCGCGGGGCATTCCGCACCTGTACACCGTGAAAACGCCTCCCCCTGCTCCCGTACCGCGGGCGCGCCGCAGGCCGGACAGCGGTCAGGCAGCAGAAACGGCTCCGTTCCGTCCGGACGTTCCGCCCGGACCACTTCGACGACCGCCGGAATGATGTCCCCGGCTTTCTGGATTACGACGGTGTCGCCGATCCGAATGTCCTTTTCGCTGATGTAATCCTGATTGTGAAGCGTCGCCCGTGATACCGTGCTCCCGGCGATTCGGACGGGACGCAACAGTGCGAGCGGTGTGAGTTTGCCGGTACGCCCCACTTGTACAAGGATATCTTCCAGCACGGTCTGCTGCCGTTCTGGAGGATATTTGTAAGCAACCGCCCATCGCGGTGCTTTGCTGGTGGTCCCCAGCAGATCCCGGGCCTCCAGGCTGTCTACTTTGACCACCGCCCCGTCGATTCCGAAAGACAACGAGCCGCGTTCCTCTCCGATTCGGGAGACCGCCTGCCACGCAGCGTCGGTTCCAGTACATACAACATAACCGGGGGATACATCAAAGCCCTGGGAAGCAAGCCAGGCAAGGCTCTCAGCATGGGTGCCGAACACGATGCCTTCCACTGTCTGCAGATTGAACGTAAACGCACGCAGTCCACGCGCGGCCGTCACCGAAGGATCAAGTTGCCGCAGCGAACCCGCCGCGGCGTTTCTGGGGTTAGCGAAGATTTTGCCGCCAAGAATCTCCTGCTGCTCGTTCAGACGGTTAAACGTCGGGGTGTCCATGTAAACTTCCGCGCGTGCAACCAGGTAAGGAACCGGCTCTCGAAGCTGTAGCGGAATCCCCCCTACGGTGCGCAGATTCTCCGTAACATCTTCTCCGACCATCCCGTCACCGCGGGTCGCCCCGCGTACGAAGCGTCCGTCCGCGTATTCCAGGGAAACCGAAAGACCGTCGATTTTTCGCTCCACTACATAAGACACCGGTCCCACCAAGGGCGATTCGCGCAGTGATGCTTCCATCCGGTTAAGTGAATCCCGAAACTCGGCCTCGCTGAAAACATCGTTTAAACTTTGAAGCGGCACCGGGTGGGTGACTTTTGGCAGGTCCCGCCGGACGGTACCGCCGACTTTTCGCGTAGGCGAAGACGAAGCTGACAGTCCGGGATGTGCGCGTTCCAGATCTTCCAGCTCCCGCAGCAAACGATCATATTCCGCATCTTCGATCTCGGGGCTGTCTTCGTCATAATATTTTCTGCTGTGGTATTCGATCTGCCGGCGCAACACATCCATCCGCGCAGCCGCTTCCAGCGGGGAAAGTTCGTCCCCTCGGGACACGTTTTTTTTATTCATTTCTCGCGCTCCCGGTCTTCTGATGGACGGGATTTTTCATGCCGTCCCGCAGTTTCCTGTTTATCTGTGGTTTTCCGTATCCGCCGGGGCAGCCGACACCAGCATCAGCACCATGATGATCGACGCGAGAACAATACCCGCCACCCAAAAAGGAATGCGGGTGCTCCAGCCGGTGACAAAAAGAGACGGATCCGGTGACATCGTCCAGCCGGGCAGAGTCTCAATCCGGACACCCCAGCGCTCCATCTGGGGCAATACGGCTGCTTCCAGCAGCAACAGCACCCCCGGGGAAAGCGCAAACACCTCCCCCAGCCGGACACTGCCCACCCTCAGTTTAAAAAGCAGGAGCAGCAGGAGAACCGCCAATCCTGTCAACATCGCCGCGGTCTCTCCGGTGAACGTCCGGTCTCCGAGGCGGGCTCCCATATGCCAAAGAGCACCTGCCAATGCACACGAGCCGGCCACTATCTCGGCATGACGGGTTCTGCCGAGCAGCAACAAGCCGGAAAGGAGTGCCAGTAAAACAGCCATCAATACCAAAACGCGCGTACCTCCGTCCAGTCCGACTGCTCCGGCACCGGCAAAAACCAGATCCCGGACAGCCTGCGCGAAGACGCGGAACGGTGTGGCCACAGAGGTTCCCCACAGGATCGCAAGCACCAGAAAGAATAGGGGTATCCGCACATAACGAGACAAAACAAAAACCTCCCGCAGGTTCGGCTACGGATATTGTACCGTTCGTCCGGATGGGTGACAACACAGAGTACGACAGGCACGTCAGACCGGCCGCGCGGATGCTATAATCGGTTTGTTTCCGTCACGGGCTCAGTTGCAGACGGAAGAAGCGATAAAACAGCCATTGGGAGAAGGAGCGAATCAACCTATGATCAACATCGGCATCGTCGGCTACGGCAATCTGGGAAAAGGTGTGGTGAAAGCCTGCCGCCGCCACCCGGATATGCGTCTGAAAGCATTGTTCACCCGTCGTGATCCCGCAGGGATTGTTTTGCCGGAACAGGGACAGGGGAAGCCGGTTCCGGTTGTCCCGATCAACCAGGCGTTTGAATGGCAGGACCGCATCGACGTGATGATTCTCTGTGGAGGATCCGCTACGGATCTGCCGGTACAGGGTCCGCATTTCGCGTCGGTTTTCAATACGGTCGACAGCTTCGATACCCATGCAAGGATTCCGGACTATTTCCGTCAGGTGGATGAGGCGGCCCGGCAGGGCAGCAATCTCAGTCTCGTTTCCTGCGGGTGGGATCCCGGACTGTTTTCCCTCGCGCGCGTGCTGTTCGGCAGCGTGCTTCCGGATGGGCAGGATTTTACATTCTGGGGCAGAGGGGTCAGTCAAGGTCATTCCGATGCGATTCGCCGCATTCCGGGCGTCGTGGATGCGCGCCAGTATACCCAGCCGATCGAGCAGGCAGTGGCTGCCGCGCGGAGCGGAAATCCACCCTCTATGACAACGCGGGAAAAACACCTGCGGGAATGTTATGTGGTGGCGGAAGAGGGTGCGGACCACGACGCGATCCGGCAGGCCATCGTCACGATGCCGAACTATTTTGCGGACTACGACACAACCGTAACCTTTGTGTCACGCGAAGAACTGGCGAATCAACATGCGGCGCTTCCGCACGGCGGGTTTGTCATCCGAAACGGAAAGACATCGGACGGGGCAGGGCATGTCGCGGAATTCTCGTTGCGGCTGGACAGCAATCCGGAATTTACCGCCAGCGTGCTGACAGCATATGCCCGGGCGGTTTATCAGATGCGTCTTGACGGCCGGACCGGAGCGGTCACGGTACTGGACGTGCCGCCCGGTCTGCTGTCGCCCAAATCAGCGGAAGAACTGCGCGCGACTATGCTCTGACCGCGCAGAAGGCTGTATCAGGTTTCATGTGCATAGGGGTCGTAATCCGACAGGAATTCCTTGAGGATTGCGACCTCTTCTGCTGTCAGCGAGAGTCCTTTGCCCATTTTGTCATGTTCCGGTGCCCAGTCCCGGATATCCAGTTTCGCAGGCGCGTTGTTCCAGCTGACCAGGTTGATCTCCCGATTCCACCCGGAGCGGTTTGTGCTCAGCACCACACCCAGTTCTTTGACGATCTTGTACGTGAATTCGCCTCTTGGGGGCATATTGAGTCCTCCTGTACCGTTGTATTGGCCGACATCGCAGTGCCGGCGGCGGACGATTGTTCTATCTTATATGAGGAAATGAAAAAAATACAGTACCGTTCACCAACCTCTGCCAAAGATCCGGTACAGCACCCGGTTTGAAGATCGGGTCTTCTCCTCTATAATGGGATTTCATGAAGACCGATCGAAGATTATGCTTTCCGATACGTCAGAGCGGAGGATCAACCTGATGGCGGCAGTCGGCTTTCCGATCGACTTGCTGTGGCTGCTGCCCATCGCGGCCGTGGCTGCCGTACTGGTCCGTATGCTTTGGGAGCCCCGTCATCCTGAAACCACACATACAAAGCTCAGGGATGGCGGGCACTTTCTGCGGGTGCTCCTGCTTTCAGATCTGCACGCCGGACTCAATCAACTGTCCGTCACCCGCCTTCTGCGGGCGGTTTCGGACAGCGGTGCGGATGTGCTTTTGTTTGCCGGCGATGCCTGCTCAGGCCGGCACGATGCCGATAAAGCGATCCGGATCCTTACAGCACTCGGCATGGCGGCCGCCGATGCCTGTATGCCTGCGTACGCTGTCCCGGGCAACCACGACCGTCCCCTCGACGAACACAATTTTGAAGCAGCCGGGGTTCCCTTGCTGCGAAACCGAAGCGCAACGGTTCCAGCCCGTGACGGCTGTATCTGGAAAATCACAGGCCTCGACGATTTGCGATACGGCGCCCCACGCGTCCCCTCGCAGGAGGACGACTTTGCTGTTCCCGCGGAGCGCACGATCATTTTGTCGCACAATCCCGATGCCGTATACCTCCTGCCGGCGGGAACCGCGCGGTATCTGCTCAGCGGTCATTTTCACGGCGGTCAGATCTGGATGCCGTTTCATTTCGAGTTCCGTGTGCTCCGGCACGAACGTCTGGTATCAGAGGGCGTATACCGGGGCGTATTCGAACGAAACGGTGTGATCGGGTATATCTCACGCGGCATCGGATGTGTGGTGCTGCCTTTCCGTCTGGGCTCACGCCCCGAGATTGCGGTACTCGACCTTTACGCGCCCTGATGCGGTGGGGTATAATTCACCGGAATACGCGCGGAGGTATCGATTCATATGGGGGAAGCGGTCCTGGACCTGCTTGAGCGGGTTTTCGGCAACGCACACGCGGCCGTCGTGTTTTTCGGTTCGATGATCCCGGTTACGGAACAGCGTGCGACCATTCCATTGGGTATCAATGTGTTTCAATTGTCCCCCTTGCTTGTTTTTGTACTCGCTCTGGTCGGCAGTCTGATCCCCTCGCCGTTTGTTATTCTTTTTTTCCGTACGGTTCTGGAATGGCTCAAACGCTTCCGCAGGATGGATTGGTTCACCGGCTTTCTGGAGAACAAAGTGCGTAAGAACGTGCACAAGTTTGAAAAGAAGGCAGAATGGGGTCTGATCGTATTTATTGCGATTCCCCTGCCCGGCACCGGTGTCTGGACCGGAAGCGCAATTGCTTCCACACTGGGATTCGACTACAAAAAATCCCAGTTGTGTGCCGCCCTGGGGGCTTTGCTGTCCGCGATCGCACTGACGCTGGTTTTTTCCGCCATTCGCTATCGGGAAACCATTCTGCAGTTTTTTCACCAGTTGTTCTGATCCGGGTACAAAACTTGCGTGCAGCAAAAAGGGCGGCATCTCTCCGCCCTTTTCCGGTGAACCCAACCTGCCGATGTCACTTATTGTGAGCGCGTTGTGACCTCTCCTGTGAGGCGCACAACAAAGTCCTCCAGTGACATCACACCGAGGTCTCCCTCTGTCCGGCTGCGTACGGCCACTGTACCGGTTTCGGCTTCTTTGTCCCCCAAGACAAGCATGTAGGGTATTTTCTGCATCTGGGCTTCCCGGATCTTGTACCCGATTTTCGCACCGCGCAGATCGGTCTCCACCCGCATGCCGGCAGCGTCCAACCGTTCGGCAACCCGGGTAGCATAATCGAGACTGCGATCAGTGATGGACAGCACCTTTACCTGTACCGGAGCCAGCCAGGTGGGGAACGCACCCGCAAAATGCTCCGTGATCACGCCGATGAAACGCTCGATCGATCCAAACACCACCCGGTGAATCATCACAGGCCGATGCTTATCACCATCTGCTCCGGTATATTCCAGTTCAAACCGTTCAGGCAGCTGGCTGTCGAGCTGGATCGTGCCGCACTGCCAGGTGCGCCCGAGACAGTCTTCGAGGTGAAAATCCAGCTTGGGGCCGTAAAACGCGCCATCTCCTTCATTGACAACAAACGTTTTGCCCATTTCGGTCATGGCTTCCCGCAAGATCCGCTGGTTTTCGTCCCACTCCTCCTCGGTCCCGATGTGTTTCTCCGGCATAGTGGACAATTCAATCCGGTAAGGCAGCCCGAAAAGTGAGTAGACCTCGTCAAACAACCGGACAACGTTCTTGATTTCATCCTTCATCTTTGTCATGTCGACCAATGTGCCCTCGGGCTTTTC
>CAZBKR010000055.1:0-326 GCA_964492455.1 uncultured Oscillospiraceae bacterium | reverse complement strand
TTGATTTCATCCTTCATCTGCTCTCTGGTCATGAAAATGTGCGCATCGTCCTGGGTAAAACACCGGACGCGAAACAGTCCGTGCAGTGTCCCCGATAATTCATGCCGGTGTACCAGCCCCAGTTCGCCGATCCGCAGAGGCAGATCACGGTAAGAGTGCGGTTCCGATTTATACACCAGCATGCCGCCCGGACAGTTCATCGGTTTGATGGCATAGTCTTCCTCATCGATGACGGTTGTATACATGTTCTCCCTGTAATGGAACCAGTGACCGCTTTGCTCCCACAGTTTGCGGTTCAGGATCATCGGGGTCCCGATCTCCACATA
>CAZBKR010000054.1:0-12513 GCA_964492455.1 uncultured Oscillospiraceae bacterium | reverse complement strand
ACCGACGGATGCGTAGTCGTCGCAGATTCAGGCCGTTGTGGCATCAGCAAATTGGGTTTAACCAGCACACGCATACCTGGTTTAACAAGAGCAGACGCACCGCCAAAGTGATCAAGGCAACGGCGTACGGCCGCGTCAACCTCGGCGGAATCGTAGGTTTCACAAGCAGCCAGATAGACGGTTGGGTCCATGATCGTGCCTCCTGCGCCAAGCCGGCGTGACAAACCGCGCATGGGCGAGTGTCGTTTTCTCCTACGGTATCAGAACGGAAGTCATTATGCCATGCTCAGTGCATCCGATACCTGGCGGCATCATGTTGCCATCGGCAAATGGTTTGGAATCAAACCTTGATTCCAAACCACGTTACCATCGGAAAGTGATTTGGAATCAAACCTTGATTCCAAACCACTTTCCGCTCGAGAAGCGCCAGTAGCAGATGCCGAGGCGGAGGATCATATCGAACAGCATGGCGCACCATGCGCCGACCAAACCGATTTCAAGCACATAGATCATGAGGTAGGTTACAGCAGGGCGGATGACCGTGACACACGCCATCATCGTGATCGCGACAAACCGGGTGTCTCCCGCACCGCGCAAACAACCGGAAATCACGACCGAAGAAGTCTGGAAGGGTTGAAAGATCGCGACGATGATCATGATTTGAGTGCCCAGTACAAGAATGTCGGGATCCGACGTAAACAAACGGAACAACGGATAACGCAGGACGACAATAAAAGTCAACAGAATCATCGATACTGTCAACGCCATTCGCTGTGCCGCTTTTCCGAAAAGCATGGACAGATCCGGGCGTTTCTTCCCAAGGTTCTGCCCGACCAGAGAAGTCCCTGCGATACCGATCCCGTCGCCCATCGTAAAGGTAATATTTAGAAACTGGCTCGCAAACGTGTGGGTCGCAAACTGTATTGTACCCAGATCGGCAACAAATCGGGCAAACAGCATAAATCCGATCCGCAACGCGATTTGCTCGAGGACCGCGTTGCCGCCGATTTTTGTGATGCCCTTGACGATTTCCCTGTCCAGTCGCCAGTTGTCACGCAACCGGAGTTTGAGGAAGGTTCCTTTCCAGGTGACCGATATGACGCACAGCACAAATCCGACGATGAAGCCGATGCAGGCAGCGATGGCTGCCCCGTTGACACCGAGTTGGGGGAATCCAAACCGGCCTTGAATCAACAAATAACAGAACAGAAGGTTAAACAGGTTGGATGTGATGTTGACCAGCATGGTAACCCGCGTATTGCCGAGTCCGCGCTGGGCAGCGTTGATCGCCATGGTGAGTGCGTTGAGCGGAATACCTGCGGAGATGATCCGGAAATAAGAGGTCGCCAGCCCGATGGTGTCTTCTTTGGCGCCGACCATCTGCATCAACGGATACGCTGCCAGGATCGCAAAAGCCGTGATCCCTCCCGCGAGCAACAGGATCAGAACGATCGCATTCCGCATCGTACGGTTCGCGTCCTCCTGCCGACCTTCCCCTTTGCGGCGGGCGACAATCGCAGTGACGCCCACATTGGTCGCCATAAAGATCGCCAGCATCAACATGCGAGGTTGCGCGGTCAGACCCACGGCAGCGGTCGCGGCGGCACCCAGATGGCCGACCATAGCGGTATTTACTGAAGAGACCAGGGACATCAGCACCATCTCCATCACAGCGGGAGCTGCAATGCGGGCAAGTTCTCCATACGCTTCCCGGGGTTCTGGAATTTCGCCGAGGCGCTTACTTTCTGCGACCATATAGCGGGTGCCGTAAAGTCTATCCAATGCTCGGATCAAGGTAGAGCCTCCTCGGAATTCCGGTGGAACCAGGCATTCCGGCAATAAAAAAGCCTTTCCCGAGGTTCAGGACATGTCGTCGGGAAACGCATGGGATATCCACACCGGATTTTTCTAATGGAGGAAGTATATCACAACTTCGTCAGGAAACAGCAGAAAACTGTCTGTTTTTTGCTGTACCTGCGGGATGTGTATCTCAGTTGTTTGCATCCCGCCCTTTTTCACCCTATTATGATAAACAGCAAATCTGAACCCGCCGGTGCAGCGGACAGACCGTTTGGCATCGTATTCAGACTGCGTTCATCATTTCAGTCCATGAGGAGCCCCATGTACAAAATCGTTAAAAAAGACATCCTGAATCCTTCTGTCCATCGCATAGCGGTACACGCCCCCGAAGTTGCGCGTGCCGCGCGACCCGGGCAGTTCATCATACTGCGCGTGGATGAAAACGGAGAACGCGTGCCTCTGACAGTCAACGACACCGATCCTGTGGCAGGAACGGTAACCGTCGTGTTTCAACTGGTCGGTATGACCACACGGATGCTCGCTCAACTCGAAGCGGGAGACCATCTGCAGGATTTCGTAGGACCGCTTGGAAATCCATCGGATCTCGAGGGACTGTCCCGGGTCTGCGTCGTCGGTGGAGGCGTCGGATGTGCCATCGCATATCCCCAGGCCAAAGCGCTGCACGACGCCGGTGCCCGTGTCGACATTATTGCGGGGTTCCGCTCGGCCGATCTTATTATTCTCGAGGATGAAATGCGGACGGCATCGGATTGGCTGGCTGTCGCGACCGATGACGGCTCAAACGGGAACAAAGGTTTCGTCACTGATCTCCTCCGTGCCCGGATCGATGAACTTGCGGCGGCAGGCGATATCCCCTTCGAGAGGATTCTGGCGGTAGGGCCGCTTCCTATGATGCGGGCCGTCGCGAACCTGACCCGTGAATACGGTATCAGAACCATCGTCAGCATGAATACGGTTATGATCGACGGTACCGGCATGTGCGGCGGTTGCCGGCTCACCGTGGGCGGAAAAACGGTGTTCGCCTGTGTGGACGGCCCCGAATTTGACGCCCATGAAGTCGATTTTGATGAGGCCCTCCGGCGTGGCGCTTTTTATCGAACCCAGGAAAAGGAACGGGAAGAAAACTGCGGACTGTTCCGGGAGGTGCGCTGATATGGACGATATTCGTCGAAAGACTCCCATGCCGGAATTGGATCCGGCACTGCGCATCACCGGTTTTGAAGAAGTCGCGCTGGGATACGATGCGGATCTGGCTGCCCGTGAAGCCGCGCGGTGTCTGGACTGCCGGCATCGGCCCTGCGTGGCCGGATGCCCTGTCGGAATCGATATCCCGGGATTCATCCGTCAGATCAAAAACGGGGATCCGGGGGGTGCATATTCGACACTCAAACTGAGTAATGCCCTGCCCGCAGTCTGCGGCCGGGTCTGCCCGCAGGAAAACCAGTGCGAAAAGGTATGTGTGCGCGCCATTCAGGGGGAATCGGTCGGAATCGGCCGGCTGGAGAGATATGCAGCGGACTGGCACCGGGCCAATGAGGAGGACCACCCGGAGGTGCCAGCCTCCAACGGACATCGCGTTGCGGTGGTTGGCTCCGGGCCGGCCAGCCTGAGCTGTGCGGACGAACTCGCGGGACTCGGTTACGATGTGACCGTGTTCGAAGCGTTGCATCGCACGGGCGGGGTATTGACGTATGGGATCCCCCCTTTCCGTCTGCCGAAAGACATCGTGGAGTACGAAGTTGAGACGTTGCGGAGAAAGGGCGTGACCATCCGCACCAACTTCGTGGTAGGACGTACCGAGACGTTGGATCAACTATTTAGCGACGGATTTGAGGCGGTATTCATCGGGGCGGGGGCGGGGCTCCCGTCGTTCCTGAATATCCCGGGGGAAAATCTTAACGGGATCTATACGGCCAATGAGTTTTTAACCCGCATCAACCTGATGAAAGCATACCGGGACGACAGCGCCACACCCTTGTGTGACAGCAGCTCGATCGTGGTCGTGGGCGGCGGCAATGTCGCGCTGGATGCGGCGCGATGCGCGCGCAGAATCTGCA
This sequence comes from uncultured Oscillospiraceae bacterium, assembly GCA_964492455.1. Classification (GTDB taxonomy): domain Bacteria; phylum Bacillota; class Clostridia; order Saccharofermentanales; family UBA5734; genus JAAYKS01. Next base: position 8,635 of record CAZBKR010000054.1, on the reverse strand, counting down.
AAGGCGATGTCACGATCATCTACCGTCGGAGTGAGGCGGAAATGCCCGCACGCCGGGAAGAGATTCACCATGCGATGGAAGAAGGCATCCGGATGCGGTTTTTGACCAATCCGGTCGCCTTTGTCAGCGACGCAGCCGGCCGGGTGTCAGGTGTCGACTGTGTCGAGATGGAACTGGGCGAGCCGGATACCTCCGGAAGGCGGCGTCCGGTAGAAAAACCGGGAACCCTGTTCCGGATCGACTGTGACACCGCGATCGTCGCAATCGGCACATCCCCCAATCCCCTGCTGCGGCGCACCTCTCCCGCACTGGAAGCCAATGCGCACGGGAGCCTCAAGATCGATCCCGAAACCGGTATGACGACGATGCCCGGTGTGTTCGCAGGGGGAGATATCGTGAGCGGAGACGCCACTGTCATCCTGGCGATGGGAGCCGGTAAGCGCGCGGCAGCCGGGATCGACGCCTACATCCAAAGCAAAGGGTAGATGATGGCGGAACATCTCCGCGTCACCGGAGACGATTTGCTTCGGTTTCTTAATAATATACGGTAAAAGACAGACGCTGTAGCGTCTGTCTTTCTTTATAACCCTATCGAGTTATTGTTGTCGCACGAAGCACAACGCCTCGGTATTTATTCATACATTTCGCTTCTGTTCCGGTTGGTCAATGTGGCGATGTATGAATTGATCGGCATGCATCTGTTTGTTATATTGAGATGGAAGACAAAAACTTCTCATTTCTTTCCCGTACTTCCTATCAGCAGTTCGGCTAGAATGCAGATTCTTCTCTTTTTCCACCAGCAGGTATCCGGCCTTCTCTCATATCCAACGCATTGCGCAAGCTGATTCGCAGCGTCCCTGTGTTGCAAAAAACGGAGGAAGGTTCATGTTTAGGCACCCTTGTTTATTGCGCGCCAAATCCGCAGTTGTAATTTTCATCGCGCTTGCCCTTTTATCAACTCCCCTGCTGTACCTGTCCTCTCCAGTCACCGCGGCCACGATTACTATAAAGCCTGGTCCTTCAGAATCGCAGGATGTGTTTCTTGATTCCTATTCTTCGAACTACAACTACGAAGACAATGGACTCATGTACGTGGGTAAAATTGATGATAACGAATATCGTTCGACATCGTATGTATTATTACGATTCGACCTTACGGACCAGCCGATGATGGTCACCAGCGCAGTTCTGCAACTGGTGTTGTATGACATTTATGGTGATGCTTTCGCGGTCGGCACTCATCGTGTTAATTCCGTCTGGGACGCGGATACGGTAACTTGGAACACGATTCCGACTTTTGAGGCGATACCGGCCGCGACAACCAGCGGGACCGGGGTATCGGGATCTGTCTGGGAGTGGGATGTCACAACGCTCTACAACAGCTGGCAATCCGGTACGCCCAACTACGGTGTCCTGCTCAAATCCGTTTCGGACGAACTTAACGCCCGTATGGGATTTGTGGAATCGATGGGTGAATCGCCACCAGACATGTATCCCCGCCTGGTTCTCACCTATGATGAAGTCACCACCTACACCGTAACCTTCGACAGCGTGGGGGGCAGCGCGGTAACGCCTGCGGAGGTCCCTGCCGGCGGGCTGGTCACTAAACCTCAAGATCCGGTCCTTGCGGGATACTATATCGACGGATGGTTCCGTGAATCGACCTGCGAGACGGAGTGGCAGTTCGAGACCGACGTGGTCGAGGGCAACATCACACTGTATGCGAAGTGGGTTCCGCAACCAACTCCGACACTCTCGCCAACACCGACGCCCACTCCGAGTCCCACGCCCACTGCCGCACCCGTGTCCACTCCAACCCCTACGCTTACTCCGGAGGTCATTCCTGACACCGGTGAACACTCTTCGGAGACTCCCTCCTTATGGGTAGCTGTATTACTCATCGGAGGGGTGCTGTTAGTGATCACCCGCAGACATTTCCTGAAAAAGGGCGCGCAGTAATCTGGTTGGTCTGTAAAGACAAATCGGCGTGTGACTCATCGTGTCCCACGCCGATTTTCTATTTCCCCGCTTCGATTTCCTTGCGGTACCGTCCGGCATAAGGATTGGGCGGTACATGCCCGCAATGCCGGCAGACGGAATCGTAGATCTGATTCATGGTTCCGCAGATCTCACAGCGATACTCGGCTTCCATACGTGCCCGCCAGACTGCCTCCCCGTGGTCACGGATGTCATCCAGCGATGCAAATAGAGTGATACGGTGGGGTTTTTGCACCTGAAAGTCCCGCAGGATATCGCAAGGATAGTCAGAGCACAAACTGCAGAAATCCAAGCCTTTTTGCGTGGCACACGCTTTCATTTTACATGTCCTGCAATGCGGATACAGTACGTCCGACCGGCAACCCAGACACCGGACATCATCGGGAACCGTCCCCTTTACGGTTGCGATTTGTGCAAGCCGATCCGGTTCTTCGGTTGTGGCGAGATAGATACCGCAAGCATCACAGAACAGGCCACAGATCGCAGAGGTGTCTTTTGGCATACACATACCTTATTGGTTCTCCTCTATGCTGTGACGTAGAATTCGATCCGTCCGGCAGGCGCGCAGCACCATCGGCACGGAGAGCGCGAGACATAACAGAGAGGCTACAGCCGGCAACAACAGACTCCACAACGCCGGAATAACCCGGCCGCCCCAGAACAGATCGATGCCGAAAAGCGACCGGTAACGCACAAGATCGGCTTCCGCGCCCGAAAAGACGGTCGTCGCGGCCTGCCAGGTCAACGCCTGCCGTGCCAAAGAAATAGAATGGGAAACCGGAAATCCCGATACGACCTTGCCCAGTGGCTCCGGCAGGTATCCGATCGGCACAAATGCGCCGCTAAGAAAGCCGGGCAGCAGCGCTGACAATGAGGCCAAGACCGCATAGGCGCCTCCACCGGGCAGCAGAGACACAACAAAGACCGAAAGCACCCCCGCATATAGCGCACCCAACATGGTATATCCGAGACCGAAAAGAACAGCACGCGGGAGAGGTGCTATACCGGTCCAGAGTGCGGTCGCACCCTGAACCACCGCATAGGAGAACAAAGATACAAAAAGTGCGGCTGCCAGCGGAACCCCGATGTAGGCGAGCGCCTGCGTTCCCCGCCCCAGTAAGGTGGCACTGAAATCACGGCGTCTGCCCGCACTCCGGTCACTTGCGAACACTTGCAGTGCGATCATTGCAGTCGGAAACGCAAGCACCACGGGGATTCCTGCCGCCGCCCAGCTGACTGCCAGCCAGCGGATTTGACCGGTTCCCGCAGAGGGGACAGCAACAGCAGCGGAGTGCAGCGGGAACAGATAGATAACAAAGAGAACCGCGACGACGGCGATCGGAAACAGCAGAAAGAAAAGAGCGGCAGGATACCGGAATGCTATCCTGCAATGCCTCGACAACAACCCTCCAAATCCGGTCATGACGCCGCCTCCGAACCGTGGAGAGCCTGCCTGGCCGGGTTGGCCTCCCGCAGGATCCGCCGACAGGCATCTCCCAGGTCCCCTCTCATCATTTCAAACCGCAGGATCAAGTGGACAATCCGGTTGAGCAGGAGCAGTGCCCCCATACTGTTGACGATCGCAACCTCTATCATGGGTCCATCCGCGGACGTCCCCGCGACATAGCGGTACCCTTCCACGTCAAGCAGACGGAGCAAGGTTTCCCGACTTCCTGCATCCGGTCGCGGCACCAGACGCAGACGATCTTCCGCATACCGGTCGACCAGCGCGGTCGGGGTGCCTTCCGCGAGAATGCGGCCGCGATCCATCACACCGATGCGGTCTGCACCCGCCAGCCGGTCAAAGGAACGGGTGGTCTGTAACACCGCAGTTCCTGTCGCCTCAGTCAGCCGCGCGACAAGAGCCAGCACGGCATCAGATGCCTCGGCATCCAGTCCACGGGCAGGATCATCCAGGAGCACCAGCGCAGGATCGTTGAGAAGGGCCCGGGCGATGTCCGCCCGGCGACGGTTCGCTTCGCTCAGCCGTCCATACCGGATGTCAAGTAACAGGGAGAGATCGGTCACTTCGGAAGACCGCGCGACCGCATCCTCGATCTCACTGCCACGAAGTCCATAAAAAGAGGCTCTCACGCGCAGATTCTCGCGAATCGTCAATCGGTTGTCCAGCAGACCGTCTTCAAACACCACACCGATGCGGCCGCGGATGGCAAAGTTCTCGCGGTTCAATTGGAATCCGTCGACATTGACGATACCGGCGGAAGGGGGCAACAGGGTTGCAATCATCGCAAGCAGCGTGGTTTTACCGGCACCCGAAGGTCCGGCCAGTACGAACCGTTCCCCCGCCCGGATGTGCATGTCGACATTGTCAACCGCTTTTCGGGTTCCAAATCGTCTTGTGAGTTGCTGAATTTCCAATCTGTTTCCCGCCACGTTCCCTCCAGCCCCTTTCTTTCCTACGATAGTAACACACGAGCCGTTGAGGGACGCAAAAAACCGGGCAGAAACATCTCTACCCGGTTGTGTGCCGTTTCTGTTGAGATCAGCGTTGTACGCGTCCGGATCCATCTCCCTTGAGCAACGCTTCGACCTCCGCAATCGATACCCGGTTGAAATCGCCGTGGATCGAATGCTTGAGGCAGCTTGCTGCGACCGCAAACTCCAGCGCCTCGCTCACCGTGCCGTAACGGTGCAACCCGCAGATCAACCCGGCCGCAAACGAGTCGCCGCCGCCGACGCGATCCACAATATCCGTGATGCGGTATTTCCTGCTCAGCACGAAATCGTGTCCGTCGTAAGCGCAGGCCGACCAATCGTTATGATCCGCGCTGTGGCTTTCCCGGAGCGTAATGGCAATCCGCTGGATGTTGGGATAGCGCGACATCACCTCGGCTGCGATATCCCGGTAACGGTCGGTGTCGAGTCCGCCGCCGGTCACCTGCTCGGTGGCGCGTATCCCGAGGGACTTCTGGCAATCCTCCTCGTTGGCGATCACAGTATCGACATAGACCGCCAGCGCAGACATCACCTCTTGTGCGGTTTTCCCGTACTTCCACAGATTCTTGCGATAGTTCAAGTCGCAGGAAACGTGCACGCCCAGCCGTTTGGCGGCCAGGCAGGCTTCAAGCACGACATCCGCCGCAGACCGGGATACCGCGGGAGTGATACCTGTAAAATGGAACCAGGAGCATCCCTGGAACACGTCGTCCCAGTCGATCTCACCCGGCTGGATGTTTGCCAGCACCGAGTCCGAACGGTCATAGATGACCTTGCTCGGCCGCTGATTGGCTCCGGTTTCCAGAAAATACAGGCCTATGCGCCCTTGTTTTCGCAGGATACCGGAGACATCGACCCCAAAGCCGCGCAACTCGCGGAGACAGGCATGTCCGATATCGTTTTCCGGCAGGACGGTCACAAATCCGGTGTCCAGCCCGAACTGCGCCAGCGACACCGCTACGTTGGCCTCTCCTCCTCCGAATGTGGCTTCCAGTGAAGGAGACTGGAACAGACGCTCCAATCCCGGGCTCTTGAGCCGCAGCATGATTTCTCCGAATGTGACGATCCTTGTCATGTTCTTTGATCCTCTCTCCGCCGGACTTTGTCCAGCTGTTATGCATTGTCAGGCACCGATCAGATGAACGGCAAATCCCGCGATTTCATCCGTGAAATAGATCGTCTTCAATATCCCGCCCGACATGCGGACGGTGTCTTCCCGGAATGTGATGCCTGCCTTTTCCAGGTAGGAACGGGCGCGTGCGGCCTGATTGCACCGGACTGCAATGTGCCCCTTGCTCCCGAGATAGGGGTTTTTCATGACTTCGACAGCCGTTCCCGCAAAAATAGAATTCTGTCCGGGGCGATACTCCCATCCGAACAGGGTGGAAAACAGTTGGGCTGCCTTTTCCGCTTCATCGGGATTGCCGGCATTGATGCCGATGTGTGCGAGTTCAAATCCGTGCAGCCGCTGGACCGCCTTTCTGGTCAACGCGGTGATGCCGGCCCAGTCACCGCCGGACACCAGTGATTCGGGCACCATCCAGCTCCCGCCGCAAGCGAAGATTCTGGGATGGCGTGCGTACTCAGCGAGGTTGTTCTCATTGATTCCGCCGGTCGGCATAAACCGGATGTCCCCGTATGCGGCGGCGATCGCTTTGATCGCTGCCAGTCCGCCGAGGTTTTCCGCCGGGAAATATTTCACCGTCTCGAGTCCGAGTCCAAGAGCTGTCTCGAGATCGGTCGGACCACTGACGCCAGGCAGGACCGGTACACCGACCCGCTGGCAGTAACGTACCACCTCCGGGTTGAGTCCCGGTGAAACCACAAACTTCGCGCCTGCCTCGATTGCTTCCTCAGCCTGCGTGACCGAATGAACCGTTCCCGCACCGGTCAGCATCTCGGGCAGCTGATCGGAGACCAGTGAGATCGCTTCGGCCGCAGCAGAGGAACGAAACGTGATCTCTGCGACATCGATGCCACCTGCAAGCAGGGCACGGCAGAGAGGTACAGCGTCGGTTGCCTCGTTGACCTTGATGACGGGAACCAGACCACAAAGAAAAATACGTTGCATGACATCCATATAGAGTTGACTCCTTTCGAAATGAGGTCGGATCAGAATGGCTTGTGGTGTGCCGGTGCAGACTCCGTCGCCGCAGCCGTGTTCCGCAACACACCGATGCCTTCGATTTCAATCTCCACCACGTCGCCGTCACGCATCTCACCGACTCCCTCGGGGGTTCCGGTACATACGAGATCACCGGGCAGCAACGTCATAAAAGATGTGATATAGGCAAACAAATGGAAAGTGCTCCAGATCATGCGGGCAGTATTGGACTTCTGCACCGTACGGCCGTTCAGGCGTGTTTGGATCGTTAAGCGGTCCGGATCGATGCTGTCCACAAGCACAGGCCCCGCGGGTGCGAAACCGTCAAAACCTTTGGCGCGGGTCCACTGTCCGTCCGTGCGCTGCAGATCCCGCGCAGTGACATCGTTGAGGATCGTATATCCAAGGATGAAAGAAGACGCGTCCTCCGCACTGACATTGCGCGCCTTTTTCCCGACGACCATTGCCAGCTCCCCTTCATAATCAATGCGTCGGGTTAACGCGCGGGGCGGCAACGGGACGGGTGCATCCGGATCGTTGAGCGAGGTGGGAGGCTTAAGAAAAATAACCGGTTCGTCCGGGATCACACCGCCGAACTCCGCTACATGATCCGCGTAATTCTTCCCAACCGCGACGATTTTTGTCGGGTCGCAGGGTGCCAGATACCTTACCCCTGCGGCAGGGCATGTTTCGCCCGTATGCACGATGCCGTCATAGGGAGGAGCAGCCAGCAGGTGGATGATCTCGCCCGTGCGTTCGCCCCAGCGGGCAATCCCTTCGAACAGAAACTTCACCAGAACCATGTTGTCACCCTCCTTATATTGACATTCGTAAAGTTGCTTCCGATCCCGGCAGCAGACTGTCGTTCCCGCGCAGCCGTTTCATTCTAGCACGCCCGCTCGGGGGAACAACGGATCACCGGTTCCCCGACGGCAGGATCAGATGGTACTGATCCGGATTGTGTTGGTCGTACCGGCGACACCGAGCGGAATCCCCGCCGTTGTGATAACAATGTCACCCGACTCGACCAGCCCGGACTCACGTGCGGACCGGATCGCCAGAAACTGCAGCACATCCCCGTTGGGAGCTGTCTCCAGCAAGGCGGGAACAACTCCCCAGCTCAGCGCGAGTTGACGGTACACTTTGGGATCGGGGGTACAGGCGATGATCGGGCAGGACGGCCGGTAGCGGGACACCGCCATGGCGGTCGTACCGGTCTGTGTCGGAGCCACGATCGCCGCGGCATCGAGCTGGTGGGCGATCAGGCAGGTCGCATGGGAGACCGCGTCCGTGATGTTGCGGTCTTCCGGAATGTCCAGATGGGAGAAACGTTTGCGGTAATCGATGTCACGTTCGGTTCGCTCCGCTATATTCGCCATGGCTTCGACCGCCTCGACCGGATACCGTCCGATCGACGTCTCGCCTGACAGCATGATTGCGCTGGTACCGTCATAGATCGCGTTGGCAACATCGCTGATTTCCGCACGGGTCGGACGGGGGGCGCTGACCATGGATTCGAGCATCTGGGTCGCGACCACTGAGATTCTCGCACGGGCGAGTGCCTGCTTGATCAAGTCCTTCTGCACACTCGGAATCTCGACATAATCAACTTCGACACCCATATCCCCGCGCGCCACCATGATCCCGTCCGCCACATTGAGAATACCGCCGCTGTTCGCGATGCCTTCGGCGTTTTCGATCTTGGCGATGATCCGGATATCGCGTGCCTCGTGATTTTCCAAAATAGCGCGGATCTCCAGCACATCTGCTGGATTCCGCACAAAGGAGGCAGCGATATAGTCAAAATCATGCTGCACCGCAAATTCGATGTCCCGCACGTCGTTTTCGCGCATATACGGGATGGAGAGGCTGCGTCCGGGCACACTGAGACTCTTGTTGGATGCGAGCCGGCCGCCGATCTCGACAACACACACAATCTCGCACCCTCGTATTTCACGCACGCGCAACCGGATGAGCCCGTCGTCGAGCATGATAGTTCCCCCGGGAGAGACATGTTGCGGAAGATCGCGATAGGTCACGCCGACGCGGGAACAGCTCCCCTCACAGGATTCCGAA
>CAZBKR010000053.1:0-12571 GCA_964492455.1 uncultured Oscillospiraceae bacterium | reverse complement strand
AGCCGGGTGAGTTTGCGGATGGCTTCGGTGGTTCTGCCTTTGGCGGCAGACTCCAGGGTCTTGCCGAGCATCACGAGGGTGAGGACGACCGCGGCAGATTCAAAATAGAGCACATTGGCGGCTGTGTGATCCCCCCCGGCAATCCGGACCACCGCGTACAGGCTGTACAAAAATGCGCTGCCGGTTCCGATCGCGACCAGAGAGTCCATGTTGGGTGCTCCGTGCAGCAGGGTGCGAAATCCGTTCCGGTAAAACCGGAATCCCGCAATTACGACCGGGAGGGTGAGCCCCAGCTGGACCAGACCGAACGTGAGCGGGTGGTCGTGCGGCCGCACCGCGGCGGGCAGAGGGAGATTGACACCCGGGATCATGTGGGACATCGCAAGATACAGCAAGGGCAGTGAAAAGAGGATCGCGACCCACAGCCGGATCCGGAGCGCGCGGGTTTCGCGCGTCGCAGCGTGGTCGGCCGCGCCGGTTTTGTCAAAGGCGGTGGCGGGCGGATCGGACAGGGTATAGCCTGCTTTTTCGACTGCGTCGCGTATATCGGTCACCCGGAGTACATCCGGGCGATACGTCAGTGCCAATGTGCCGGTGACGAGATTGACCGAGGCTTCTCCGATGCCGGACAACCGGCGGACTGCCCGCTCGACCGCGGCGGAACAAGCAGAACAGGTCATGCCGCCGACCGAAAAGGTTCTGGACCGGAATCCGTCAGCCGGTGCTGGCTGGTCCGGGGATGAGTCGGACGGCAATGCGGGTGTCCATCCATATCCTGCCCGCTCGACCGCAGCACCGATGGCCGCGTCCGTGACGCTCCCGTCTCCTGACACATCCAGACTGCCGGTCAACAGGTTTACGTTCGCGGTTTCCACACCGGGTATTTTACGTACCGCACGCTCGACCGCCGCGGAACAGGCCGCGCAGGTCATGCCGGTGATATTGTATTTCGACTTCATGCACATCCCTCCCACAAGGGGTTACGGAAGGACCCGCGCCTGATTGGCGCATGGATACCGATCCTTGCGAACCGAGTATGACACATTTTACGGATACCTTGCGTGTCCCATGTCACAAGGAATCGCGGATCGGGTATACCCTTGACGGGGTTACCTCAAGAAAATTTCTACAATTTTTGAAAATATACCTTGACAGGCGATGTAGTTGAATCTATGATGTAGCCAAGAAAGCGAGGTGATTCCATGGCGATCGCATCGGACATGATTCGGGGGCATACAGAGACGATCATTCTGCGCCATCTGCTGGAAAAAGACAGCTATGGATATGAGATCAACAAATCGATTGCAGACAAGACCGGAAACCAGTACGAATTGAAGGAGGCGACACTCTACTCGGCCTTCCGGCGACTGGAACAGGCAGGTTATATCTCCTCCTACTGGGGGGATGAGACCACCGGAGCCCGCCGCCGTTACTACTCCATCACCAACACGGGAAAACAATACTATCAGGAATGCAAAGCGGAATGGGAAGAGGCCAAGCAGCTCATCGACGGGCTGATTTGACGGGGAGGAAAAAGATATGGTCGCAAAAATCCGGGCTTACATCGAGCGGGCATTCGCGGATGCGCCCAAGACGCGCAAATCTGTGGAACTGCAGGAAGAACTGATCGCCAACATGCTGGAGAAATTCAACGATCTGATGCGTGACGGAAAAAGTGAAGAAGAGGCATACAACGCTGTCATCGCGGGGATGGGCGACATTGATGAACTGGTCGACGGCATCCGCGAGAGGCAGACGCTGCAACAGCCGACGGCCGAAGAACGCCGACGGAGCGCGCTGCTGGTGTCGGTGGCAGTGGGTCTTTACATCCTCAGCCCTGTCGCACTGATCGCGCTGTCCACCATGCGGGCTCCCATCCTGGGACTGAGTATTATGCTGTTGCTGGTCGCGGTCGCCACCGGGCTTCTCGTTTTCAATGCCGCGGTCAAACCGAAGTACATCAAAGAAGAAGAGACCCTGGTCGAAGAGTTCAAGGAGTGGAAGTCCACACGCGCCAGAGAAAAGGGAATTTTCGATTCATTCTCTGCCGCCTTCTCCCTGGTTGTGGTGGCCATTTATCTCTGGGTCAGCTTCCGTTACGGCATCTGGGCTTACTCCTGGATCCTGTTCATCATCGCGGCCGCGGTGCGCAACATTGCGCTGGCCATCTTTCGTATGCGGGAGGGGAAACATGACCGTTAACAGAAAGACACTGATCGCCCGGATTGTGGTGTGGGCAGCCATCGGCCTCCTGGCCGCCATCCTCTTTGTCTGGGCGCTGGGCGGAGGCAATATCGGCAAATGGTTTGTCTTCACATTTGCCGACGGAAAGGCAGATACCGTGATCCGGACCGAGGAGATCCGCGAACCTGTGGACCGTCTCGACATCGAGTGGTCGGCCGGCAATATCCGTCTGACTCCTGTCGACGGGGAAGAGATCCGGATCGTGGAAAAGGCGGTGGATCCGGATCGGGACACCCGACTGTCATACAAAGTGGAAAACGGGACGTTGATGGTCGAAAGCGACGAACCGGGCGGTTTCTACCTGTTGCGATGGAACCGGACACAAACCGATCTCGAAATAACGATTCCGCGCGTCGCATATGAGCGGATCGCGGTGGATGCGACTTCCGGCACTTGTGATCTGACCGGATTGACCGCGGATGAGCTTCGGGTCGAACTGACTTCCGGAACGTTGATGCTAGACGGTGCAACGGTCGGAAAAGCGGATATTGATCTGACCAGCGGCGAAATGCAGGGAGGCGGCGTCGACCTGGAAACAGTTGAAATTAAAATGACATCCGGTAAACTGAATATGGATGGCAAACTGCACGCCATCTCGCTCCAGGTCACGAGCGGGAACACGCAGATTCGCAGTTCGGTGCTGCCGGACCGGCTGGACGCCAAAACCACCTCCGGAAACATGACATTCTGGCTTCCGGAAGGCCAGGGGTTTTCTGTTGACCTCAAGATGACGTCCGGCGACTTTACTTCGGACTTTCCGCTGGTTGCCAGCGGAGACCGCCGGACCTACCTTGCCGGCGGACCACAGTACCATTTGTCCTGTACCAGCGGCGATCTGGATCTCCGGATCGATCGTTGATCCCGGGAACCGGGAGGTGGAGGACCGGCGGCGACCGCCGGTCCGTTTCCCTGTGAAGGGCGAGGAGAACCGAGTATGAAGGAAATCATCCAGGTCAGTCAGCTCACCAAACGCTACAACTCGCTCACCGCGGTCGACGCGGTGGACTTTTCGGTGCACGAGGGCAGCCTGTTCGCTTTCCTGGGACCCAACGGAGCTGGAAAAACCACGACCATCCACGTCCTGTGCACGCTGCTGGAAAAGACAGCTGGTGAAGTCACGGTCGCGGGCTACCGGGTCGGACAGGACGACGAGGCAATCCGCAAGACGATCGGAGTTGTGTTCCAGGACAATGTGCTGGACGACCTTTTGACCGTCCGGGAGAACCTGCTCTCCCGGGGAGGATTGTACGGTCTTCCGGCAGACCGGTTGCGGGACCGTCTCACGGAAGTGGCGGACATTCTGGGCGTCGGGGATCTGCTCGGGCGGCGGTACGGGAAGCTCTCGGGCGGGCAGCGCCGGCGGGTCGAGATCGGCCGTGCACTGATGGGGGATCCGCGGATTCTGTTTCTCGACGAGCCGACGACCGGACTTGATCCGCAGACTCGGATCTCGGTCTGGCAAACCATCCGGCGGTTGCAGTCCGCCTACGGGATGACGGTGTTTTTGACCACCCATTATATGGAAGAGGCGGAAAATGCTGACTGGGTGACCGTGATCGACGCAGGCCGGATCGCGGCCGAAGGCCCGCCGCATCAGCTGAAAGAAAAATACAGCACCGACATGCTGCGTCTGGTTCCTGTGGCGGGGAGCCGCCCGGCGCTGGAGATCCGGTTGAAGGAAGAAGGGTTTTCCTGCGGGACGGTGGCCGACCGGCTGCACATCCCGATCCGGAACAGCCTGGAGGGGTATCGTCTGCTTCGTGACCTCGAGGGGATGTACAGTGCTTTTGAAGTGGTGAACGGAAGTATGGACGACGTGTTCGTGAACATCACGGGTCATGCGATACGGGAGGACAAGTGACAATGGACAGCTTGCTGCGGTTGACGGTACGGGATGCCCGGGTTTATCTCAGGGACCGCGCGTCCGTTTTTTTCTCCCTGTTGTCTGTTCTGATCATCGTTGGAATGTACGCGTTGTTTCTCGGTGATTCGACCGTGCGGAGCATCGAAAACAATCTCGGCGGTTCGGTGGAGGGGGTTCGCTGGATGGTCGACGCCTGGATCATGGCCGGCATCCTCGCGGTGAGTTCGATGACCGTCACACTGGGAGCGCTCGGGGTGCTGGTGGACGATGAAAGCCGCAAGCGGCTCGGAGCCTTTCTGGTGGCGCCGGTCAAACGGAGCCGGCTGGTGCAGGGGTATCTTCTGGCCGCGATGGTGGTCGGGTTGCTGCTCGGGATGGTGACCTTGCTGGTGTCCCAGCTCTACATCGTGCTCAAAGGCGGTTCTTTCCTGGCCCCGGCAGCGCTGGCGAAAGCGGCCCTACTGCAGATCCTCAACGTGTTTTCGTCCGGATGTATCGCGTTTTTCTTTGTTTCGTTTGTCCGCACCTCGGGGGCATTCGGCACGCTTTCCACCATCGTCGGCACGCTGGTAGGTTTTCTGGCCGGGATTTATCTCCCGGTCGGAGCGATGCCCAAAGGGGTCCAGAGCGTGATGAAATTCATCCCCATGACCCATTCCGCAGCCCTGATGCGCCAGGTATTCATGGAGGCCCCGATGGAACGTGTGTTCACGGGTGCACCGGAGGGAGTGCGGGAGGAGATCGAGCTCGTGTTCGGCATCCAGGTGAAAATCGGGGAAATAAGCGCAACCCCCGCGCTGATGATCGGCATCGTCGCAGGGGCCGGCGTATTGTTTTTATTGCTTTCTATCCTGCGGATGAACCGCAGAAAACTGGGGTAGAGGCGGACGCAGCGGTCCGGTTCAGGACATCAGCCGCTTTTCCCCCTCCAGTTCCAGGATCGGTGCGATGTCCTGGGTCACTTCCAGTGTGCCCAGATACGTCCCCTGGGGGGAGCGGACCGCAAAATAGCGGATATAGACCATTCGCTCGCCCATCCGGATCCAGAAGTCTTCGTGGTCTTTGCGGCCGGATTTGAAATCCGCGACGATCTGTTCCACGATATGCACGCTCTTGGGCGGATGACAGTTGGAAACCTTGCGTCCTAGTACAGACAGGGTGCGGGCGAAAATCCGGTCGCTCCCCTGAGAGAAGTACCGGACGGTGTCATCCGCATCGACGAATGTGATATCCAGCGGAAGCGTGTCCAGAACCCGGGTGAGTTCTTCGAGGCTCATCTGCCCCGAGGGCATCTGGATGCGCGCATCCGGTGCGGCAGAAGCCTCGACCGGTGCGGGCGGTGTTTCCTGTACCAGCCCTGCCGGGTGCCATTCGGGTGCCCCGTCGATCAGGAAAAATCCGATTTCTCCGATCCCGCTGGCGACGACGCCCCAGTCTGCGGGTTTGAGCGTCTCCATCATCATGGGGAAGAGGATGTTCTCCTCTTTGAAGACCATCTCGTCGATTCTGGTCAGTAAGGTTTCGAGTTTCTCGCGCAGCACCTGCCGGCGGTCTTCGAGACTGTCCAGGGAGGAACGGATGTCGCGGAGTGCTTCCCGGATTTCATCGTCCACGCCCCACATCACCTGGGGAGGCGCCGTGATGCCGTATTGCTCCAGGAACGGAAAGAAGAGGTTCTCCTTTTTGGAGTAATGCAGGTCGATCCGGGCGAGTGCGGTCAGATCTTCCCGCAACGCCATCAGCGCGGACTGGCTGCGCGATCCGACATAATCCTCGAGGTGAGGCCGGATCCGGTCTGCTATGAGAGCTTCCAGCGCTTCATTTTCGCGACGCAGCGTGTGAATCGGGTGGCCCGGTACCTGGGTCGGGTCCACCGGTCGATGGATTTCCTCGATGGAACCCCGGAATACCGCGGAATGCACATCGCACAGACGTTGTACTTCGGTGACGGGCATCCCTTCCCGGATGAGCGCCTGTTCCAGATCGGCGATTTCGGTGGCGGCCACGCTCCCGAAATCCCGCTCGAAGTCCGCTTTGACCTCTTCGAATGGCGCGCCGTCGTGCAGGCGGCGGATCAGGTCTTCCAGTTGCCGGCGGCGCAGAGTGCCGTTGTTGATGAGTTCGCTCATGGGTCACCTCCGTTGCATTCGTCAAAAAAGGGGGTACAAGAACAGTATAAGAGAAAGCGTGCACGTTTGCGCCTGTTTTTATGTGCAGCGGTTCACCCGACCGGTTCGAACCCGGCTTCTACCAACCGTGCGCGCAGCACATCGAGCGGGATCCCTTTCATGCGGGCACCGTTGGGCAGTGTCATAAACCGTCCGGCGGTCTGCAGCATCCCCGGTTTGAGGATGTCGACAAAGCCCAGCCCATGCAGGATTTTCTTGAGCTCCGGATACTGGACGCAAAGATCGTGAACCGAATGACCCAGATCGATCTGTCTGACATCTCCGGAAGCCGCGGCGGATGCGTTTTGAGCCTTCATGCCGCCACCTCCTCCCGGAGCAGAATGTTGTTCTCCAGATGAATATGTTCAAACAGATCTGCCTCCAGCGCGGACAGCTCGTCCATGAAACGATGGTAGGTCGGGCATCCGTCCGGGGGTGTGGTGTACCCGGCCGTCAGGGAGCGCAGTTCGCGCAGCACGCCGCCGGCTGTCTCGTGTTCGCTCCGGATTTCACCGGTCAGCCGGGCCACCTCTCCGCTTCGCGCCGGGTCGCCGGCCAGAAGCAGCGGGAACAGCGCGACCTCTTCTTTGATCAAATGGCTCTCCAGATCGGTGCGCAAATGGCCGAACAGCGCGTGAACCCGGAAGAGTTCCGGATGGTTGGCGCCATGCGCCGCCAGCACGGTCTGGGCGAGTTCCCCGAGCCGCGGGAGCGCTTGACGCAGATAGCTGTGATGGTGAGACTCGATGTGGGCGGTCAGGTCCGCGGGTGGCATGTCTTCAAATGTCTGCGGCTGTCCCGCGGCCGCTTCGACCCGCTGCCACAGGGTGTCGAGCGCGCTGTCGAGCTCGGTCGTTTCACGTCCTTCCGCTGCGAGCGCATCGCCAAGCGTACGGTGCCCACCGCAGCAGAAATCGACGCCCGAGGAACGGAACAATGTGGCTGCCTGGGGCAGAATGACAACGATATCGCCGATCCGGCTGTTGTGCCAGCTGGCGGGTCTGGTGTGCAACGTGGTTTCTGTCTGTTTCATATGGCAATCCCTCCCGGTTCTTTGTGTTCGGGATCATTGTACCCGGGAGAGGATTTGCGGTCTGTGATTTGGATCAAATTTCCGGCATCAGTCGAAGATGACCGGAATGCATCCAGGGGTGCTACTCCGAAGCTTCTTCAAGCACGGTCCGATCCAGGATCAGGATCGCGCGATTGCCCTCGGAGCGGATCACCCCGTCGTTTTCCAGCTGACTCAGTTTGCGGCTGACCGTCTCCCGCGCAATCCCGATATAGCTGGCGAGCCCTTCACGGCTGAAAGGGAGTCGCACCAGCGTACCCTCAGGCGAGGGGGTGCCGTACTTGTCCGCGAATTCCAGGAGCGCGGCGCCGATGCGGCCTTCCAGTGCCCGTACTCCCATATGCCGCGCGACCCGCTCAAGCCGCTCCAAACGGGTCCCGAGGTCTTCGATGATCCGGATTCCGATGTCGGGATACTCCCGCAACAGTGCAAGAAAATCCTCTTTATATAGCAGACAGGCGCGGACCTCCTCGAGCGCTTCGACCGTGTACCCGGCGGCACGATCGAACAGCAGATGCTGTTCCCCGACAAAATCTCCCTCCGAAAATACATAGAGAATCTGTTCCCGCCCGTCGGGAGACAACCGGCTGGCCTTGGCGCTCCCGGCGTTGAAGATGGCCGCGAAACGCGGTTTTTCTCCTTCGGAAAACAGCACTTCCCCCCGGGCGTAAGTGCGGTGCGAAACACGCAGCGCGAGTCGCTCCAGCTGTGTGTAATCCAGCGAAGCAAAAACGGGAATGCCATGGGTACAAAGCTTGTCAAGACAGGCCTGGCAGTTGCGATCACAGGTATCATGCCGCATAGGTTGTTCCCTCCGGAAGGGTCTGTTGTATTGATTGTACACTGTCGGATGGTTCCCATCCTCCTGGTCGGATGGTTCCCATCCTCCGTGTCGTAGATTATGATGAAATCAGAGGCAGCAGGTGCGGTGTGACGCCCGCTCCGGTTTCGGTCCGGTCCGGGTTGCAGCCATCCGGGGGAGGTGTCCCATGAAAACCGTACACCGGTCCTATCAGGACCGGGGAGACGACTTTGAACGTATGTGGGCGTTTCTGGTCGAAGACTACAGCGACCGCGGCAGCTTTATCTGGACATTGGGCCGCCTGGGCGATTGGAAGTATGGAGCCTGGTCCGAATACAAGTATATCCCCTGCTATCTGGGGGACGACGCACATCTGTGGTTTGACGCGTTCGGGTCGCTGGCAGGTTTTGTCGTCTCGGAAAACGGGGACGCAGGATTCACGATTTTCACCGCAAAGGGCAACGGGTTTCTCTACAGCGAAATTCTGGACTGGACGATCTCACACTGGAGCGGGCGGGGCAGGCTTTCCACCGAAGTCCATCAGGAGCAGACCGAGATTGTGGATCTCCTTCAGGACGCGGGATTTGCAGCGGACGGGGTAGTTGCCGTGACCCAAAAATACGTGCTGCGCGACGTGGCGGGCGATGAAGTGCCGCTGCCTGAGGGATATCAGATCGTCGACATGGTTTCCCATCCGGACTGGGACGGCAAACGGCTTTTGCAGCTGGACGCGTTCCAGGGGCGTACGGAACTCACGGAGCTGGATCGCCGTGCCTACCGGTATTCCCGGGAGTGCCCGGTCTACCTGCCGCAGTTCGACTTGTCCATCCTGGATGAAACCGGCCGGCACGTAGCGGGCTGTCAGGCGTTTGTCGACGCCCGCAACGGATATGCGGAAATCGAACGGATCTGCACCCATAACGCCTACCGCCGGAGAGGATTGGCCGCCGCGGTGATCCGCGCCTGTTTCAACCGGCTGGATGCTCGCGGGATCCGGCTGGCCTACATCACGGGGTACAGTCCGGGCGCCCAGGCACTGTATGCCAAGCTGGGCGCGGCTTCCTGTTCCTCCTGGACGGTGTATCGAATCCGTACATGAGCTGCAACCCGCGGTAACGGGCAGCGCCAATGCCCTCAGCCGAGCTTATCCCGCACCGTGGTTGCGAGTGTGCCCAGATCGAACGCAAACACATCCACCGGACAGTGCATATCGCGGATCTCGGCGACGTAACTCCGGCGAACCTTCCCGCCCAGCCGGTGGTAGAACCGGTTGGAAGGAGATTCCGCAAAGTTGTATACCACCAACTCGTGGAACCGGTAGACCTGGACGGCCCCGATCAGACGGTCCATCAGCTGCAGAGAGAGTTTTTGACCGCGATACGCGGGATCGACGAACAGATAGTACATTTCGAATCCGCAATCCGTGTCCTGCGCGTCGGCCATGGCGCCGCCGGTAAACCCCGCCAGCCGTTCGCCGTCGAACGCGCCGAACAGGCAGAAATGGTCTTCCGCCTGATTTTCCAGCCAATCTTTCATCCGGGCGACTTCATTTTCTTCGTTCAGAACCCCGGTCGGTACGACCCCCACGTAGTCCGTATCCCAGCAGGCGATGCGGAGGCGTGCGGCCAGCGGCAGGTCCATAGCGGTCAGTGCGCGTATTTCCATAGAGAGGGAGTTCCTTTCCAATTGGTTTTCTCGGGTCACTTGATTATATCCTTGCCGCGCTGCCGCTGGGAAGATCAATGTTGCGGCATATCCCCGTCTCCGAACCAGAAGCGGTCGGCCTCAAACAAATCCCGGCCGCCTTCCCCTCTGAATACGAGATACAGGTCATGGCAACCGTACGCGCCTTCTTCCGGACGCGTGTCCAGCAATGTGGAGACCTCCACCCATTGACCGGGCCGGCCCGTGCCGACGACCGGGAACTCCCCGATTTTCCTGCCCTTGTAGGGCTCGTCGATCCGTACCTCGACCCGGCCGCCTGCCAGCGGGATCAGCCGGGCGGTCAAACCCAGCCGGCCGCGCCGGTTGTACGAGCCGTCCGCGGACCCGTCCGCAAAGTTGACCTTCGCAAACCGGAGCCAATCTCCGTCCCGTACGGTTTCCAGCACGCGGCCTTCTGCCTGCGTATCGCCGGAGGTGCCCGACCGGCCGTCGTTTTCCGAGGCGGGCAGACCGGAAAACAAATCGCGTTCCGCGACAAAATCGGGCGGAGCCCAGGAAGCGGGAACAAAAGTCGTCACACTCCGTGCAGGCAGCAGGGCCTCAAATCCGCCGCGGGAAAGGGACAGCGGCGCGAGCCGTTTCCCGTTTTCGCTGTCGGAAGTCCGGAACGGCACCACAGCGGTGTTGCCTTCCGGAAAACCCTCCAGTTCGAAAACGATCCGGACGTCGCGATCACCCCGGTTGACCGCGACGATCGCGTACGCCCCGTCCGCAGGATCCCGGTACGCCGAGACCGACACCCCCGACGCCATCTGTGTGCGGGTCCCGATCCGGCAGAATCCCGGGCGAATGAAGCGGCTGAACTGGCCGATTGTGTAAAACCGCTTGAAGGTCCGATACAGGCCGTTTTCGGTGGGGCGATCGGACTGCCGGGTCCCGTCGTTGCATAGCCGGATCAGATCCGAACCGTCCATCCCGTTGTTGGCGGCCGGCCACCACCACAAAAAGGCGGCCATGTCCGGAATCGTGAACATGTCGTGCAGCAATGCGGCCCATTTGAGGCCATCGTCGATTGTATTGCTGTGATGGGCGTTGGGGGTCCCGCTCTGCCCCATGTACTCGGTCTGCCAGACCGGGATGCCCGCTGCCCGGCTGACCGGCAGATCGGTAACCGTCGGATGCCAGGGATCGAGGTTGTAGGCGTGGGTTGCGACCACTCCGACAAATGGCAGCGCGGCGGGGTCACCCAGAGTGGGCAGCGCATACTCTTCCCCATAGGACATCGCTTCCGGGAGCACGATCCGTGCGTCGACGCCCCTTTGGCGGAACACAGGGCCCAGATGGTCGCGAACGAAGAGGTGCATCTCTTCCGGCGTCCACTCACATCCGGAGTAAGTGTTGTTGTGGTTCAAATCGGGCTCATTGGCAGGTGACAAATAGTCGATTTTGATGCCGAAGTGCTTTTGATAGCCCAGCACATAGGCTGCCAGATATTCCGCAAAAGCGCGATACCGGTCCGGTCGCAGCTTTCCTTTGACGACTTTCCCGTTCGTTTTCATCCAGGCGGGAGGGCTCCAGCAGGAAGCCAGTATCGTGCGCACGCCGCGCGCGACCGCTTCCCGCGCGATCCAGACCTGGTCCTGATCAAAGGTCTCCTTGCGGGTATCCCAATCCGGCGCGTCCCAGACGAACTCACCGGGTGCGGGTTCGATCGTATCGGAAGGTCCGTCATAGGCATTGCCCCAGTCCGCCTGTCCGCCGTCTCCGACGATCAGGCGCAGGACAGACATGCCGATGCCATGCTCCCGGGTAAAAATCCGGTCCAGCAGGAAGGTGCGTGTGTCTTCCGGGAGGCGCAGCAGACAGGCCGCCTTTTGAAAGGCAAAACTCCCGCCCAGTCCCGTCATGGTCTGATGGCGGTCGTTCCACATCACCACCGCCTTGCCGTCCGGCCGCCGGCCGGGTCCCGTCCCCATCCAGTCCATCGGTTCCCCCGTTCCGCCGCACCGGCGCCCACACTCCGCTGACAAGGGATAACGGCGTTTCCGGACGGCTCGCTGTCTCTAATCCCAGTGTATCACGGGGGACTGGAACCGGTCCGGTCCGGCGGGGAAACGACAGGTCACGCTGCAGGTGGTTCAGCGTACTTTCCGGTACCGGATGGATGACGTGGGGCAGACCGGAACACACACGGTGCACTGGTGGCACAGGGCGGGATCGATGGTGGCGGTCGCCGGTTTGCCGTCTGCAAACGAGAAGGCCGCCGAGGGGCACACCTTTGCGCATTTCCTGCACCCGATACAGGTGGCGGGATCGACCGATTCCGAGTGGTGCGCCCCTTTTCCCGCAAGACGTTGCAGTGCGCCAAAGGGGCAGAGCCCGTTGTGAAAGGCTTCCGGCTTCCATCGCAAGGTAACCAGCACCGCCAGGATCAAAAACACGGGCAGCAGCGGGAATTCCTGCTGCAGGATGCGGCGGGTCAACAGTACGCCCGCGACCGACAATCCCAGCATTGCGTAGGGCAGCCAGCGGGTACGGAAAATCCGGGGGAGGCGGTCGGATTGCCAACCCAGCTTACTGGACAGCCAGGCCACCGGGAGCATGAGAGTGTTCATGGGGCAGATATAACCGCAGAACAGGCGGCCCCAGCCGATGGCTACGATCAGGCTGATCGCAAAGATCCCCAGCCAGAGCGGCATTTTGCCCGTCACAATCAATACGACGGACACAAGTAGAAAGAAAATGCGGATGCCGTG
>CAZBKR010000052.1:0-12775 GCA_964492455.1 uncultured Oscillospiraceae bacterium | reverse complement strand
GCAACTTACGACAGCGCACGGAGTAAGGCAACTTACGACAGCGCACGGAGTAAGGATGGAATACCATCGAACTCCTGAAATCCACGATGAACCGTGCTCTCTCTGCAAAGGGAGAGCACGGTTTTTATTCGTGCGGAAAATGGATATAATGGATGCAATCCAAGGAGAGCGAAAAGATCGGAGCTGGGATGAAACGAGACACGACTACCAAATCGCCCACCACCGCAAACAGGAGTAAAGCCAGGAGCAGTCGTTCGGGGAGCACGCGCAAACAGTCACACAAGAAGTCCGGCACTTTGCGTTTCCTGTGGCAACTCCTGACATTGACTTTCTTTGGCCGTGTGCTCGCGGCAATCCTGATTCTGTCGCTGATGGTCACAATCGACCTGTACGCGGTTTCATTCCGTTACGATTTGTTTTTTACGGTACTCGGCATCGAGGCAGCAATCATAGGGATCCTCCTCTGGATTCGGTTCCTGGTGCGAACCAGGCCGGATAAAGCGGGATGATCAGGGTTACCCCTTCAGAGATTGGATGCCTTCATCATATGTGGAGCTGACTGGCGGATTGAATGTTGCCTACTTGTGAACGAAGATATAAAACATGCCGCAATCGATGCGTTTCGCTTTCGGTTGCGGCATGTTCTTTATCGATGGCTCCGGGGTAAGCACCGTTATTTCGAAAGGCCTTCCTTCTGTTCTCCATTTTTACCGATCTTGCCCAAAAGCTTTATGGAGAAGAAGAAGAGGACCAGGACTGCAAAAACCAGCAAAAGCCCCGCGATGGCGATGAATCCGCCTTTTGCCATGATACCTGCGTTATTTATCCATTCCAGCATTGTTTACATCTCCTTTCGCAGCACAGATACAGCTGTTATACCGTAAAGAACATCGCAACCAGCGCAATGATGATACCGCCCGCTACGATCGAACCCAATTGGCCGGCTACATTAGCACTGATCGACTGCATCAGAACAAAATTGGTCGGATCTTCGTCTTTGGCCATTTTCTGAATCACCCGCGCAGACATCGGGAAGGCGGAAATCCCCGCCGCACCAATCATCGGGTTGATCTTCTTTTTCAGGAACAGGTTGAACAGCTTTGCAAACAACACACCACCTGCGGTGTCAAACACGAATGCTCCGAGTCCAAGCAGCAGGATCAGAAGGGTTTCGACCGCGAGGAAGTCCGCAGCTCTCATGGTGGAGCCGATGGTGATACCCAGCAGAATGGTTACCAGACTGGACAGTTCGTTTTGAGCGGCTTTTGACAGTTTATCGAGCACCCCGCATTCCCGGATCAGATTTCCGAACATCAGAGATCCGACCAGCGCAGCGCTCATCGGAACCAGGATGCCCGCGATCATGGTAATGGCGATCGGGAAGATGATTTTAGCTGTTTTGGAAACACTGTTCTCGTGATACTCCATGCGGATCAGGCGCTCTTTCCGGGATGTCAGCAACCGAATTACCGGGGGCTGAATGATCGGCACCATGGCCATATACGAGTAGGCGGCAACTGTAATCGGTGCGATATACTTGCCCAGTTTGAACAGGTTGGCAACATAGATGGTCGTAGGTCCGTCTGCGGCTCCGATAATACCGATCGCAGCGGAAAGCTTGACGCGAATGTCGGGATCGTCAATGCCCGCAAGCGGAGTTACCGCCAGTGCGATCAGGAAGGTGGCGAAGATGCCGAATTGCGCGGCCGCGCCGAAAAAAATCATATAGGGATTTTTCAATAGAGGACCAAAGTCGATCATAGCGCCGACCGCGATAAAAATCAGGATCGGAAACAACTCGGACGCGATGCCCGCATCAAACAGAACCTGCAGGAATCCGGGCTCTTCCGGAGTGCCGATCACACCCGGGAAACCTTCGCCGACAGCGTTGTAAAAAGCGGGGGGTAAATTGGCCAGGATGGCACCGAATCCGATGGGCAGCAACAGATTGGGTTCATAGTCTTTGGCGATGGCCAGATAAATCAGCACAGCGCCGATGGCATACATACCGAGACAAAGGAGTCCATCCTTCGTTCCGAAGAATGTAACGCCGCTGAACAGTTTTTGAATCAAATCGAGCATATTTCTCTCTCCTGTTGCGGATATTGAATCAGAACATGCAAGTAGGGAAGAATACGGGACATAGATGCCTTTACAAGTGTTACGTTGAGCCCCCCTCTCCGGAAGAACCACTGAAATAGGTTCCCAGATTTTGTTCGCGCTCCAGCAGCAGTCTGATTTTCTCAGTCGGGTCCATAAGACGGGAAAGGGAGGCATCGTGATTCAGCGCATCGACAATCAGAGATACATATTTTGACATGTCGACGTCAACAAACCAGGGGGCTGCCAGCAGTTCCGGGCGACGATAAATCAGGTTGGTGGCAAAAACCAGATCGAAAACGCCCTTTTCATATGCCTGGGCAAACCGATCGAGCCCTTCTGTGAACAGTCCGTAAGTGGAAACGATATAAATATGGCCCGCCTTGCGGCTGCGCAATTCGCAGGCGACATCCAGAATGCTGTCCCCGGTCACAATCATGTCGTCCACCAGGATGATGTTCTTGCCTTCTACAGAGTCTCCGAGATACTCATATGCAATCACCGGGATGCTGCCTTCGGTTTTGCCTTCATAATCCATTTTGCGATAGAACGTACCGAGCGGAACTCCCAGCATAGAAGCGTAATACATAGCTCTGCTGATACCGGATTCATCAGGGCTGACGACAGTGAGGCGATTGTCGAAGATCCCGAGATCGCGGATATGGTTGAGCATCGCTTTGAGAATCTGATAGGTGGGCTTCATGTCTTCAAACCCGCTCAGCGGGATGGCGTTAGAAACCCGGGAATCGTGCGCATCGAACGTAATGATGTTGTGAACTCCCAGGGAAGCGAGTTCGTTGAGCATCGCAGAGCAATCCAGGGATTCACGTGTGCTGCGCAGGTCCTGCCGGCTCTCATACAGGAAGGGCATGATGATGTTGATGCGCCGGGCCTTGCCGCTGGCAGCCAGAATCACGCGCTTGAGATCTTGATAATGGTCGTCCGGACCCATATTGACATCATGTCCGAACATCCGGAATGTACAGGAATAATTCATAACGTCGACCAGAATGAACAAATCGTGGCCGCGTACGGTCTGCATGAACGAGGCTTTGCCTTCCCCGGAAGAAAAACGGATCGTATCCACCGGAATCCGATAGTCGTCACGTACAAAACCGGGGTGCTCGCGAACCAGCTCAGGGGCACAGTCCAGATACTCACGCCTGCGGATCGCGAGCTGGTGGTTCACCAGAGTAGCGAAATCCGCACTGCCTTTCAACGGTACGATCCCAATCGGCCCGACCGGCTGCATCGGGTTGGCTCCGTACTGGTCATAGGTGAAATAATTCTGGTCGCTTCCGGAAATTGCAGTCATACTTACTCCCATCAAATCGTCTGGCATAGCCGCGGTCAGCCTGTGAGCTGGTCCAGCATCTCACGGATCCGTCCGGTCGGTTCGATCAGTGACGACAGGGAAGCGTCATGATTGATCGTATCGATCAACAACGCAACAAATCCGGTCATATCGACATCCTGATACCACGGTGCTGCCAACAGAGCCGGTTGCCGGTAGGTCAGGTTGGTGGAAAACAACTTTGTGATGACCCCGTCCTCGAAGGCGCGGTCGAATTTACGGATACCTTCGTCACCATCTGTAAACAGTGCAAACGAAGCGGCCACATAGATATGGCGTGCCTTGCGCTGGTGTAAGTCGTACGCGATGGACAACAGAGACTCTCCGGAGGAGAGGATATCGTCTACAATCAACAAATCCCTGCCTTCGACATCGCTGCCGAGGAACTCATGCGCCACGATGGGGTTGCGACCGTCGATGACGCGGGTATAGTCGCGCCTTTTATAGAAAGCGCCGAGCGGAACCGAAAGCATCGAGGAAAAATACATGGCACGAGCCATACCGCCCTCATCCGGACTGACCACCATCAAGCCGTGCTCACTGTCGCTCAGCTCCGGTACGGAACGCACCATCGACCGAAGCATTTGGTAGGCGACCTGGATGTTCTCAAATCCGCTGAGTGGAATCGCGTTGCTGACCCTTGGGTCGTGCGCGTCAAAGGTGATCAGATTCTCAACGCCCAGCGCCTGGAGTTCTCGCAGCATATAGGCGCAGTCGAGTGATTCGCGGGAATTGCGCTTGTGCTGACGCCCTTCGTACAAATAAGGCATGATGACGTTGATTCGCCGGGCTTTACCGCTGGCGGCCAGGATGACTCGCTTGAGGTCTTGAAAATGCTCATCCGGTGTCATGATTTT
The DNA here is from genome assembly GCA_964492455.1 of uncultured Oscillospiraceae bacterium. GTDB lineage: Bacteria > Bacillota > Clostridia > Saccharofermentanales > UBA5734 > JAAYKS01. The sequence continues at coordinate 8,464 of CAZBKR010000052.1, read as the reverse complement.
ACAGATACCGAACATGTCATATGAACAGGAATGGTTCATGACATCCACGAGAATAAAGAGATCATGACCACGGACGGTCTGACTGATGATCGCTCGTCCTTCTCCTGTGGAAAACCGGCGCGTGTCTGCAGTGATCCGGTAGTCCTGCCTCAGGTATCCGGATTGGATGGCGTCATGTTTGGACACGGATTGCACCGCTTTTGCACGCCGTTCCGCGATATGTCGATTCACCGCTTCGGTGAATACGTCGGATCCTGGCAGTGCGATCAATCCGATCGGTCCGACAGGGTCCAGCATGCGACTGCTCTCATCCCCTTCGGGGCCATAAGTCAAGCCGACAGATTCCGGACGGTCGGGCATCGGGTTCCTCCTGCAAGCTGTGCTAAAATATGGACACGGTGCCTAAATTATAAGCCATATCGGCTGAATAAGAAACAGGAGGGGCTTTGGCGGCATGCATATAGATTTCCGAAAAATGCGCTTCATTACTGTCGCTGCCGACAGTTCAGCATGCCCGGGACCGGGCCTGCCTGAGATCGTTCTGGCTGGCCGTTCCAATTCCGGCAAGTCTTCTCTGGTCAACGCGCTGGCCAACCGGAAGGATCTGTCACGCGTCAGTTCCACCCCCGGGAAAACACGGCTGGTCGTCTATTACGGGATTGAAGACACCTTGCTGCTTGCGGATTTACCCGGATATGGGTATGCGCAGGCTTCCAGACAGGAAATCCAGCGGTTCTCCGGGTTGGCGGACCGTTATTTCCAGAGCGGACGAACGATTCACCTGGCGCTGGTTCTTCTAGATATCCGTCACGATCCGACAGAATCGGACCGCACCATGATGCAGTATCTGTCCGACCGCAGGATTCCCTTTATGCCTGTTTTCAACAAATCAGACAAATTGAGCCGGGCGGCTCGTTCCCGTATGATGGCAGGACACAGAAGCTGGCTTCAGGGCAACGGATTTTCTGCCGAGCCCCTGGCGGTGTCAACCCAGACCCGCGAAGGGATTGACGTCCTCATTGCCAGCCTTTCTTCCTTTCTATATCCAGACTCGATTTAGTGTCTCCTGTCCATTTCTGTCGATCCTTCTGGCAGATCCCTTTCTGATATCCATGTAAAAATGGACCCATGGGGGTGTTATGCCATTGGATGCAGCCGTCAGTATGAAACATTTGGTCCCTTTCTCTCGACTCATGTGGGTGGAGGGGAGAGTTGCCCGCCCGCTCCCATGGGTTGCCGCAGTCATCTGGTCTGCAGGATATGTGGTGACTTCCCCGGATCTCCCGATTCCTGCCATGCCGTTTTTGGTCGTACTTTGCCTGCTGGGTGTGTTGTTGCTGGCACGACAATCCACCGTATGTATGATTTTACTGCTGATATCGATATGCATCCTTGCGGTGTGGAGAGGGTGGGTGTTCGTTCCGCGACTGGATGCGGCAACCGCCATGGACGGCTGTTCCATATGGATCGAAGGGAAGGTTGTTTCTTTTCCCAATTCTGATCGCGGGGAAGGGTATCGTGAAAACGTGACTTTGCGATTGGCGCAGGGGGTTCGGATTTGCGTGTATCTGTCTCCCAGTAAAATCGGTTATGGAGATTCTATTCGGGTTTTTACGGAGGTTGCTCTCCCTGATTCTTCCCGCAGCCCTGGTGGATTCGATGAGATTAGCTGGTTGCATGGGGATAATGTCATGTTGTCAGGACATACTTCTTATCATGCAAAACCTACTTTAATGCAGCATTCGTATCGCATGCATCCTATTCGCCTTGCCTGGGAATTTCGTCAGTGGATGTACCGGTCATTTGTCTGTCAGGTGGGATTGGGAGACGCGGATTTTCTTGCGGCGGTGCTGTTTGGAGATACCGGTGGATTGGATGAGCCATTGGAGAACGGCTTCCGTCGGGCGGGCCTTGCCCATGTGTTGTCAGTTTCAGGATCCCATTTGGCTCTGGCCGCCGCCCCTGTTACATTGATCTGGGGAGCGCCGGGTGCCGGACGACGCAGGCAGATGGTCATACAAATCTTTTTTATGGTTCTGTTTGCTGCAGCAACCGGATTCCGGCCTGCGGTGGTGCGCGCATTGTGCATGGCGTTGTGTGCGCAATGGGGACGTTTCCGGCGTCGTCAGACCGATGGATTCAGTTCGCTTTCGGGGTGTGTTGTGCTGATGATTCTGTTCTCCCCGTGCCTTGCACGCAATGCGGGATTCCTGATTTCCGTGAGTGCGACAGCGGGCATCCTGCTGTCCGGTAACGCAAAGCCATCCAGTTACCTGTCGGGTCGACGTTTCAGGGCAGTACGGCTCTCGGCATATGCGCAGCTCGCCACCTTTCCCCCGTTGATGATGCGCACACGCAGTCTGTCTATGTTGGCGGTTCCGGGTTGGCTGATTCTATTGCCGATGTTCACTTTGCTGATCCCGACCTCTCTGGTGCTGGGCATCAGCGACCTTGCGGGCGGGTCCCGTTTGGTATCGCAGGTGGTGCACATATGCATCAGCATGGTTCGATCTCTGGTGCTATACATGGCACAAAGTGAGCTCTCCAGGTGGGTCATGCCGTTTTGGACCCCCTTCGCGTGGGCATCGATCTGGATGGGATTGCTGTCGACGGGGCTGTATCGCCGCACAACCAGGCTGGTGCTGGTGGTGCTTTCCGTCATGTGCTTTATTGTGTTTGGATTCCAGTGGGGATATGCCCGTGCGCAAAGACCGGATTTGCGTGTTTTGTTTACGGACGTTGGGCAAGGGGACTGCACACTGCTGCAAACGTCGGAAGGTCACACCGTTCTGATCGACTGCGGGACCCCCGAAGCCGGCACTAAGGTAGTCCTCCCGATGCTCGATTGGATGGGGATCCGCCGGATTGATCTGTGCCTGATCACGCACGGACACGCGGACCACGCAGGTGGATATGACGCGGTTTCAGAGGGAGTTACCATCGATCTTGTTGGATTGCCCGATATCGGAAAAACAGAGTCGGGAGAGGAGGAGGATCTTACAGAGAGGGTCATTCAGACGGCTCGGGAGGTCGGGACGGATGTGATACAATTGCGTTCAGGAGATGGATTTCAAGTCGGCGCCTCGACCCGTATCGATATCCTGCACCCCACGGCCGGCGACGAATCCGGCAATGAGGCCTCGCTTGTATTGTTGCTGTCCTGCGGTGCTTTTCGCATCCTCGTCCCGGGCGATGCCGGAAATGAAAGCGAAACGGCTCTTTTGCATAGAGGAGTTTTGTGTGATGTGGATGTGCTCAGGGTAGGGCACCATGGGTCCGAATCGGCGTCAAGCCGCGATTTTTTGGAATCCATACGCCCCGAATTGTCAGTAGTAAGTGTAGGAGCCAATCAGTACGGACATCCGTCTGACAGAACGCTGGAGCGTTTGGCGGAATGTGGAAGTGCTGTATACCGGACAGATCGTGACGGGACGGTGTTTCTGACCATTCGGGGAGACAAAATGACTGTGGACAAAGCACTCGGAGGGTGAAGGTTTGAAAAAAAAGCAGGAAGGGCCGACATTCAACTCTCTTAAAAGCACCCTTCGTGAAGGAAAGATCGAGCGGGTATACCTGCTGGGTGGAGAAGAAGGATATCTTGCGGAGAACCTGATTTCCTCGATTGTGGCAGCAACGATCCTTCCCGGATTTGAAGCCGTGGACTGTGTCCGCCTGGACGGATCTTCCCGTGTGTCTCCACCCGATCTGGATCGTTTGGAACGCGAAGCTGCCACGCCTGCATTCGCATCCGCACGCCGTGTGGTTATTGCCCGCAATTCCGGGCTGTTTGCCGGCCGATCCGGTAAAGGATCGAAGCAGCCGGGTACGGGTGACGATACAGAAGAGGGAGAACAAATCGGCAGAGAGGTCGGAAAAGACCAGCAGAAACGGTTGATTGCTTTACTGGACAGCCTGTCGCAAGGGATTTGCCTTGTTTTTCACGAAGACAGGATCGACCGGAGGCAGAAAGCGCTGCTCGAATCCGTGGAAAGCAACGGTGTGGTTGCGGTTTTCGACCGGCAAAAACCGGACGAGCTGGTTGCTTTTCTGACGGGATTATGCCGCCGGGCTGGTGTAGGCATCGAACGTCGTGCGGCGGAAAGTCTGGTTGACCGTTGTGAAGCGTCCATGCAGGTGATTCGTTCCGAATCGACGAAACTGCTCTTATACTGTGCTGCGGAGCATGTGAACTTAATCGACCTGGCTCTGGTCGATGCGTTATGTGTGCAGGATGTGCGCGGAGGCATTTTTGATCTGACCGATGCGATCGCCGCCGGCAGGACCGACCATGCGGTCCGTTTACTGCAGGCATTGCTGTTCCGCAAGGAACCTACGACTCTGATCCGGTTTCTGCTTGCGCGCCATATCAGGAATCTTCTGATAGCTCACGGAACACAGAGTGACGGTTCACTGGCTTCGATGGCCGGCATACCCCCATTCGTTGCGTCCCGGCTTCGCATGCAAGCCCGGAAAATACCCGCAGAGCCGTTGGAGTCGTTCTACCTTCGATGCCGTGACAATGATTTTGCGGTTAAAAGCGGCAAAATGCCGGATCTGCTCGCGCTGGAGACACTGGTCGTATCCGCGTGCGACTTGTTTGCTACCCGTACATTGACTTGATATCTGCCGCACCCCATAATGTTTTGCGGATTCATAAAGAGTTCCCGGAGGACGTCGAAATGGAAAAGATTCAAATGAAGACCCCGCTGGTAGAGATGGATGGAGACGAAATGACCCGCGTGATCTGGCAGCAGGTCAAAGAGATTGTTCTCCAACCTTTTGTAGACCTGAAAACCGAGTATTTCGACCTGGGGTTGTCCAGCCGCGACGCCACAGACGACCAGGTGACCATCGATGCTGCGGAACGCACCCGTCAACTGGGAGTCGCAGTCAAATGTGCGACCATCACACCCAATGCAGCCCGCATGGACGAATACCATCTGAAACAGATGTGGAAAAGTCCCAATGCCACCATCCGCGCACTGCTCGACGGAACCGTTTTTCGTGCCCCCATCATGGTGGAGGGGATCGATCCGGTCGTTACTTCCTGGAAAAAGCCGATCACCATCGCGCGTCACGCATATGGCGACATTTACAAAAGCAGTGAGATAAAGATCGAGAGACCCGCACGCGTGGATCTGTTGGTGACTTATCCGGACGGCACCACGGAAACGCGTCCCGTTCATCAGTTCCAGGATCCCGGCATTGTAATGGGTATGCACAATACCGATCGGTCCATCCGCAGTTTCGCGCGTTCCTGTTTTACGTACGCGCTGGATACAAAACAGGATGTCTGGTTTGGCGCGAAAGACACGATATCCAAAACATATGATCACCGGTTCAAAGATCTGTTCGAGGAAATTTTCGAGCAGGAATACAAAGATCGATTCCAAACTGCGGGCATATCGTATTTTTATACTTTGATTGACGATGTGGTGGCACGGGTCGTCAAATCCGAAGGCGGTTTTCTGTGGGCCTGCAAAAACTATGACGGAGACGTGATGTCCGATATGGTGGCGTCAGCCAACGGAAGCCTTTCCATGATGACCTCGGTTCTGGTTTCCCCGGAAGGTGTATACGAATATGAAGCCGCACACGGTACAGTGACGCGTCACTATTACCGGTATCTCAAAGGGGAAAAGACGTCGACCAATCCCATCGCCACCCTGTTTGCATGGACCGGGGCTTTGGGACGCAGAGCGGAAATGGACGGAATCGAAAAACTGGGTGCCTTTGCCAAACGGGTGGAGAAAGCGACCATGCAGACCATATCGGAAGGCATTATGACGGGAGATCTGGCACCCATGACCCGGCGTACGGACGTTATGGTGGCTGATTCGGCCGGGTTCCTGACTGCGGTAGCGGAGCGTGTCCGCAACGATACATAAACGCCGGATCAACCGACAAGGAGATTGAAACGATGGGTTATTTTCAAGAATGGAATGACCGTTTGAACGGAGAAACGGATCCCCAGGCGATCAATGGTTTTATGGAGCAGTATTACGCGCTGGAGACTGAAGCGTACGACCGGATTCTAAAAGCCTATCCGGAACCTTTTTCCGGACAGGCGGCCGAATTGGCGGACCAACTCGGATTCGGATCCGAGATGGTTGTCTTCGCAGGTTTTCTGGATGGTATTCAAACCAGTCTGATCACTCCCTTTGAGCTCGAAGGATTGACGGACAAGACTCCTGTACGGCTGGAGATCGATTTTGAAAAACTCCTTTGGAACATGCACGAAGCCAAAGCGGATTGGCTGGTCGGGCTGGATTCCTGGAACGGGGTTCTCCCGGAGGAACGTCGCAGGGAGATCGGAAAAGAAAATCGTCTGTCCCACATCGCTGTGAGAGACCGGCCCGGACGCAATGACCCCTGTCCTTGTGGAAGCGGCAAGAAATTTAAAAACTGCTGCGGTAAATAGAGCAGAATAGAATCGTAATCCAGCCAGAGAGTCCGGGAGGAAAAGATTGAATGGGCTATACGACAATTCGTGAGCTATACCGCGAACCATCGCGTTTTCATGGAAGCAGCATCGAAGTGGCCGGGTGGATCCGTACCATCCGGGACCAAAAGAGATTTGCTTTTATTGAACTCAACGACGGATCGTTTTTTCAGAACCTGCAGATCGTACTGGAGGCGGACGCGATCGCCAACTATGCGGAGATTGTACGGCAGGGGACCGGTGCAGCCCTGATCTGTACGGGCGTCCTGACGCTCACGCCCGGATCCCGTCAGCCGTTCGAGTTGAAGGCGGACGCGATCACGGTCGAAGGGACTTCTCCTCCGGATTATCCGTTGCAGCCCAAAAGGCACACTCCGGAATATCTCAGAACCATATCTCATCTCAGGCCTCGCACCAATCTGTTTTCAGCGGTCTTCCGCGTCCGTTCTTCGGCGGCGTATGCGATTCACCGGTTTTTCAACGAACGTCATTTTATCTATCTGCATTCGCCCATCATAACGGCAAGCGATGCCGAAGGGGCAGGGCAGATGTTTTCGGTCACTTCATTCGACCTGAACGAAGTGCCGAAACTGCCCGATGGCAGCGTCGATTTCAGCAAGGACTTTTTCCAGAAACAGGCAAGACTGACTGTCAGCGGACAGTTGAGCGCCGAAACGTTTGCGATGGCATTTTCCAAAGTGTATACGTTTGGACCGACCTTCCGGGCGGAGCGTTCCAACACAGTCAAGCACGCAGCCGAGTTCTGGATGATCGAACCCGAAATCGCGTTTGCCGACCTCGGAGACGACATGCACCTGGCGGAGGAGATGCTCCGCTTCATCATCCGGGACGTGATGGAGACTTGCCCGGAAGAAATGGCTTTTTTCGACCGGTTTGTTCAGCCGGGGCTTCTGAACCGGCTGAACGCGGTTGTAGCCAGTGAATTTGGTGCTATTACCTACACCGATGCGATCCGTGAACTCCAGAAAGTGAAAAGCCGCTTTGAATTTCCCTGCGATTGGGGTTGCGACTTACAGACTGAACATGAGCGATTCCTTACAGAGGAATTGTTTCAAAAACCGGTCTTTGTGACAGATTATCCGAAAGAGATCAAGGCGTTTTACATGCGCCTCAACGAGGACGGTAGGACCGTGGCCGCGATGGATTGTCTGGTGCCGGGGATTGGGGAAATTATCGGGGGGAGTCAACGCGAGGAACGCCTGTCGAGACTGGAGGACCGCATCCTCGATATGGGAATGCGGCCGGAGGATTACTGGTGGTATCTGGATCTGCGGCGCTACGGGAGTACCCGTCACGCAGGATTCGGATTGGGATTTGAACGCATGATCATGTATCTGACCGGTGTGTCCAATATCCGTGATGTACTGCCATATCCCCGGACCACCGGCTATGCAGAGTTTTGAGCTGCAGCCGGGAGGATTGATTCTGGCGTCCGGATCCCCGCGACGCAAAGAGATCTTCACTCGATTGTTCGGACCGGACGGCTTTACAGTCGCGGATAACCCGTTCGATGAAGCTTCTGTGTCTTCAACCGGCTCCCATGAGGAGTATGTGGCACGGGTGTCCAGTGAAAAGTGCCGCGCTTTTGTACGCAGCCATCCCAGTCAGGACGTTTTTGTGGTCACAGCGGATACACTGGTCGTCTGTGGGCGCGCACGACTGGGAAAACCTGCCAACGCGGTCGAAGCCGCGGATATGCTTCGTGCTCTGTCCGGCCGGAAACACCGGGTTCTGACGGCGGTCTCCATGGGATTTGTCCGGGCAGGCCGCATACAGACCGAAGTGGAAACGACCGACGTGTGGTTTGCCCGCCTGGATGAACAAGTCATCGACTGGTATGTCTCAACGGGGGAACCTTTGGACAAGGCGGGTGCATATGGAATACAGGACCTCGGCGCGATCCTGGTCTCCCGCATTCGGGGCTGCTACCAGAATGTTGTGGGACTTCCGATCCGCAGAATGATGGATATGATGGAACACTTCGAACAGGATCCAGGTTCA
>CAZBKR010000051.1:264-12970 GCA_964492455.1 uncultured Oscillospiraceae bacterium | reverse complement strand
TCGCCCGTCCACCACCGGTTCTGGTTGCCGACCCGGCCGCGGTGAACTCTGGTGGAAAGGTCAAACAGAAACCGTCCGCCCGGACGCAATGAACGCCGTACCACCGAGAGCAGTTTGTCACGCGCCTCGTCAGAGAACGTGTTCAGTTCCCCGTACACCTGGATCGCGGCATCGTAGGTGTCCAGCTCGTCCAAATCCAGAAAATTCATCTGCCGGTACTCGATATCGAGCCCTTCTGCTTCCGCCTGGGCCCGGGCATGGGCCAGAGATCGTTCCGACTGATCGAGTCCTGTAACCTGGAGACCCGCACGAGCCAACCGGATTGCATAGAGTCCCGGACCGCATCCGAGGTCGAGAAGCCGCATCCCGGGACGGATCAGACCGGAAGACAACCAGAACGAGACGGTCGCGTCGATCACGGCGGCACTCCGGCTGGCCGCCTCGGTGGTGTCGTCGAGGTGTGTGGCCAGCAATTGGGATGATATGTGCGGATCGGTCCAGATCACCGCGGTGCCGGGCTCAAAAGGAGCGGGACGGTGCGCAAGTTCCAGCAGCGTATTCAGTGGAACGTCCATCGGGGACCTCCTGATCGAATGATTGCCCCACCAGTGTATCAAAAGAGCGGAAGGTTTTTGTCATTTTTCCGGTTGCTGCCCCGATTGCGTGGACAGTATTCCTGTCCGCTCCGTCTTATAGGGTGTAACCGCAAACAGACAAGGCAAAAGCCAAAGGGAGGTGTACGATGAAATACAACTGGTTCTATCGAATGTCCGGTCTGTCATGGCGCCAACTAAAAGCGCCGGCAGAGACTGCGTTTATGCTCTCCACCGACCGGGACGGCCACCCTTGTCCCTTCTGGTCCTGTCTGATCAGATAGCAGAACAGGACAAAAACGTGAAAGGAGCAACCCATCATGAGCAAAATGGAAAACATGCCGGTCTGCGACCTCAGAAACTACACCGACATCGCCGTGATCCAGGCCATCGAGTCCATACAGAACGTGGCGATGGTCATACTCCCGAAAGAAGCACCGTCCGATGTGCTCCAGGCGCTGCACAGCATCCCGATGCGAAATGTCGCCGCTGTGATCTCACTTGGCCGCGACGACAGGGTCCAGCTTCTGAACGGTCTGGCCGCCGTCGGAGATGCCGATCTCGGAACGGAAGGAAACACCGCGCTGGTCGTCAACGGCATCGTCGTCATTGCCGATCTGTCACCAGATGCCCATGCCTCCCTCTATCTCAACGGGATCGTTCTGATCCAGGAGAAACTGCGTTCCCATCCCGGACTGCGTTTTGCGATGACCAACGGGCTCAAGGTGTATGCGCCCTTCGAAAAATACAAATTGTACCCCCAGGAGGTCACGCTGGATCGGGATTTCCTGACCTGGCTGGATCCGGATACCGTGATCGCGGCCGGCAATACAATCCAGATAGGAGACGATGTCACCATAGACATACTCCGGGAAAAGCGATTGACGCTTGTGAGTGGCAACATACTGGTATGCCCGTCCGCGTTGAAAGGATATATCCAGTCGATCTCCACCGTCGGAAACAAGATCGTCAGCAGTGATGAAGTCAGCGGCAAACGGGGCCTGTCGGTTGACTGATGGACATCCGTACGGATTGTGAAAGCCGGTTTAACGGGATATACGAGCAATTCGCGCGCAAGGTGTATGCCTATTTTTCGTCGGGTTTCGGGCCGGACGTGGCAGAAGACCTGTCGCAGCAGACGTTTCTCAATGTCTGGCGCCATCTGGAAAGCAATCCCCGGGTAGCGCCGGACTCCTGGGCCGCCTGGATCTTTCACATAGCTCACAATGTGAGAAACGACCATCTGCGCGCGAGAGGGTATCGTCAACCTCTTCTCCCGTATGAAGATACGGTCGCAACCGACACGGAAAACGGAGCAGACGATCTGGAAAATCAGATTGCGATCCGCTCTGCCTTTTCGCGGCTCCTGCCGGAAGAACAGGAACTGCTTTTATACAAAACGATCGGGATGAACAGCGAGGAAACCGGAAATATACTGGGTCTTTCCGCATCCGCCGTACGGTCGAGGATGCAGCGGACCCGGGAGCGGTTTCGCCTATTGCTGCATGAGAACGGGGTGGAAACAGATGCATGAGATGGATCGATTGCTGGAAAACTGGATGCGGCAGAACGAACCGTCCAAAATGGTCGTGGTACGCATGCGGGATCGCCTCTATGAACAGATCGCTGCGGAAAGCCCGGTCAACCCCCAGCGGTTGATATCGTCGATTTTCGCGGAAGCGTTCCAATGCCTGCGGGCACCTGTGGCGTTCGCGGCTCGTTGACGATATGGGGTTCCTTTCTGCTACACATGAACCAATATGCGCTGAAAAAAGGGGCGGCATCGACCGCCCTCTTGTTTCATGATCTGAAATTCCGTTCATCCTCTTTATAGGGGACGACGTCCGCGGTTTCGACAAAATACTGGAGCATCCTCTGTTTGAGCGAAACCAGAACATCTGCCGCGGCAGGGTCGTCGATGCGGTTTACCGTTTCATCCGGATCGGTTTCCAGATTGTACAGCTCGTGTTTCTCATAGACCCGGTACACATACTTCCATTGCCTGGTCCGGATCATGATTGCTTTGGTGTGCTCAGGCCCGTCGCGTTGCTGGAGTGAGACCCGGGGCATATACAACCCGGTCGGACCGGCCAGCTGGATGGACTGGTACTCCTTGCATTGCCATTCGTCCTTCATGCGGCCGCCCTCACAGAACACCGCGTCTCTATGCTCTTCTTCGCGTCCGTCCAGCAGCGGCACCAGCGTCCGTCCAAATGAGGTGTGTCCCAGATCGATGTCAGCCAGTTCGGCTACAGTCGCGGAAAAGTCCACCAGTTCTACCAGCGCGTCGGAGATCCCGGGTTTGACCGGCACCGTGCGGGGCGGTTTTATAAGGAACGGCACGCGCACCAGGCAGTCCTGGAAGGTGTTCTGGGTCTTTTCCACCAGCCCGTAATCTCCGGTAAAGTCCCCGTGATCACTGAAAAAGAACACAGCTGTATCGTCGTAGCGTCCGGTGTCCCGGAGCGCATCGAGCAGCATCCCGTACTGGGTGTCAACGCGTGCGCACATGCCCAGATAGGTGGCTTTGAGGTCGACCATGCGCTCCTCGCTCCACCCTTGCATCCGCTGCCCTTCCCAAAGCCCTTTCAACAGGGAGGGCTTGTCCTCCCAGTTCTCATAGGGCTTGATCGGAGGTTTGACCTTGGCCCGGTCAATCCGGCTGTAGTAGGGTTCTTCCACTCCATAAGGCGGATGGGGGTACAGGATTGGCAGATAGATACACAGCGGCTTGTCGCCGTCGTAGGATTTCATAAAATCGATCGCGTCCAGTACTTGCGCCCAGTCGTCGTCGACATAGGTGTCTTTGCCCTCCCGCGGTGCCACTTTGCCAGCGAGGAACGAATAATAATTGTCACCATCCGGATGTCCGCGCCACTGGGTATGCCCGTGCAACCCATACCCTGTGATCTCGCGCCTGGGTTTGTTGTAGACATCACAAAATGCCTCGTACCCGAATTGTCCCGGAATCACGTCGTTCTTGCCGCCCCACCAGACGAAGTAACCATTCTCCTTGAGGGTACGGAGCAGCATCGGTTCATCGGGGTGCAGCATATAGTGCATGGTACGGTGTCCGTGCACGTGGGGATACCATCCGGTCATAAACGAACACCGCGAAGGAGTGCAGACCGGGTTCTGACAATAGGCGTTGGAAAACGAAACGCCGTCGGTCTTTGCGGTCTGGTCGAGGCAAGGGGTGACCGACCCTTCACAGCCCAGATGTGCGAGCGCGTCCGCACGGAACTGATCGGGATTGAAAATCAGGATATCGGGTTTTCTCGCCATGTTGTCCTCCTGTTCAAGGTCGATGGATCAGGATCATCGCATGCCCGTCGAACCGGGGCACATTGATTATAAAGCGTTTCCCGTTCGATGGGAACGAAAACGGGAGATCGGTTTCCTCCGACGCCTCTACCAGCGTCACGCGTGCGGGTGTCCAGCCGGTCTGTACAGACAAGGTGCTGTCGAATGTCGGAATCGATGCTTCGACGGTATCGATGGTCCGGGATTTCCGTTCAACGGCATAATGCAGCAGATGGATCACCCAGGCGTCATCGGTCTCCCGCAGTGTCATTTCCACGGTGGATGGAAGGTCACTCTCGACAATCGGCGTCACACCAAGCCTGTGGAGAAGGTCGGACACGATATTGCGGAAAGGCTGACAACGCCGGACCGCATAGTCCGTAAACAAAGGTTGTGCCACATATGCCGTCCGGCCGTTCTCGACTACCGCCGCGAGGCCGGTCCGCCGGGAGCGGTCCGGCGGGGTCTGGCGATGGGAACAAAAAGCGGTCTCCCCGCGATTGAAATAGGGGTGAACCACCTCCGACAGGCAAGTCGCCCCGGGAAGGGGGACCACATCGACACCAGGCTCGTACACCACATGGTCCATGGGCTCGACCGAGGGGAGCGCGTCGGGATCCAGCCGCATGTACCGCGGCGTGAAGCGCGACATCCCCCGATAATCCACACCCAGCGCCTCAAGCAGGAAGTGGCCGGTCTCTTTGTCCAGTGTGGAGGTGCCGGTTGCGATCGCCCGCCCGCCACCGCGGAGGTACTGTCCGATCCTGCTTGCAGACGCCTCGTCGACCCACACCTTGTCCGGGAGGATCAGGCAGTCGTACCGCGACAGGTCGTCCCGCAGATTGAGAATGTCATAGGTGTAGTGCAGCTCGTCCAGCATCCGGCATGCGCCCTCGACGGGCAGATCCCGATTGTGATCCAACGGACTTTCGATCCCCGCGCGGCGGGTGGTGAAGACACCGATTTGCGCCACCTTGCGGGTCTCCCGGCACCACTTTTCTTTCCAGGCTACCGCATTGTACACCGCACCGATCCTTTTGTAGACAAAGGCATCGATCCGGCCGTCCGGGTGGAGCTGGTCTCCGACGCAACACCCCGCACCATGTGCCAGCGCCCGGAAGCACTCGTACTCCAGCGCCTTGATATTTCGGATCGAGCCGAAGTCCCCCCAGGACAGGTGGAACTTTCCGTTCATCATGGTGACGTCCTGTTCGTACTTGTTCACGTAGTTGACCGCGATCGGGAAATGGGAGTATCCCCACATCTCCGACGGAAGCGATTCGATGTCGATGAACGTGTTATATTTCCGTTTGTTCCCGGCGGTCAAGGCCGGATCGTCCGCAAGATCCATCTCGTACGGGTGGCCGTTGAAATACACCGCGGTACCTGGTGCGAGTATCTGGATCACACCGAACATCTCCCGCATATAGTCGATCTGTACCCTCCGGTCATGACGAATCCGATCTATCTCAGAGGCTGGATCCATCCCGTGGGCGATCATGTCGCGCATACAGGTTTCACAGAGACATTGCTGCTGGAATACGATGTCGATCCACAGTGTCTCCGGGTGAAACAACGCGACGATCTCCGCAAATTCGTCCCGCATGTAAGAACGGTAATCCTGATTGTTGAGACACAGTTTTTGCCAGGAGGTCGTAGTCGCGGCGCGTGTGAAAGGCACCCGGTGTCCCAGTATGCCGTCCATGCCGACCTCCTGCCACTCCGGATGGGTGTGCGCGGTGTCCTCGCTCCAGCCCACACACGTATAGATCGCGGTCCGGACCCCTGCGGCACGACAGCTCTCAATTTGTTCCCGGAGCAGATTGAACGACAACTGCGGGTGCATCCGGCCGACCGCACTCGGGTAGTAATAGAATCCGTGGTGGCACTTGGCAAACAGGTTGACGGATTCGACATGTGCCTCCGCCAATGTGCGTCCAAATGTTTCTCTGTCAAACGCGGACCCGATTTTCTCAATCAGCGGGGAGGTATGAAAATCCATGTGAATCTGTCGAAACGGCGTCTTTCTCATGTGGATACCTCCTCTTATGTCAAGAGAATTCCTGAAAGCCTGTGTCATCCTGAGTCATAGTATATCGTTCCTGAACAGCAATCCGACATGGAGATGTACGCGTAGCCGTGCCGGATTGGATCGCCTATAATCAGGTCATACATGTCCGCTGCTTACCGCACACAGTGGGAGGTTCGCCCTATGCTGCGATGTAACGAGGCCGGTCTGATCCCTCTCCTGCGCAGCGGGAAATACGGTGCGAAGATCCAACTGGATGATACTGCGTTCGAGTCCCTGCTCCGGCACGAGAGCTACTACCTGCTGAGCGCGCTGCCCACCTCGCTGGCAGATCGCCTGCTGCGTCCCGCGGTTCCAATGCTGCTTGCAAAGCAGCGCAGCAACGGATTGTGGAAAGTCAAAGACGCAGAACGGATTACCTATAATATTCTTTGCGCGTTCAGGCACATCGGGCTGTTGGATCCTGCGCATCCCGGAGAGCTTCTGCCGTATGATCCGCTGGCGGAAGTGTCCGATCGGTTCAGCCTCTATGCATTGTTGATCAAGGATCTGCTGTTAGCCTCCACACCAGAGGATGACGGCGCAAAGGCGCAGCTGATGCAGGCGATTCAATCCATGCAGCAAACAGATGGATCCTGGGAACAAACGGTTGTCGGAACGGTGGTACATATGGAAGTGTTGCTATCCCTGGGATTGATCCCGGAGCATCCGGCGATTCAGCGGGCGATGGATTTTATACTGCGCCAGTACCACGAGGACCTGGAAGGAATCCATATTGACAAACCATACGGGCTGGTCACCCATGGGGTATTCACGACCGCCGACCGGCATGCGGAGTTTCTATCTGCACAGCGCAACAAACCGGAATGGATTCCGAGTGAAGTGTGTTTCCGGACCATGGGTGTCATCACCAACTCGGTATGTCTGTCCCTTCTCCTTTCGCTGGGGATGGAAGGGGATGCGCGAGTCGAAACAGCCCTGGACAATCTCTACTCCATGCATGAACGTTTCGGTGGATTTTGCGCAACAAAAATCAAGAAGCCATTTATCGGGTGATCTCCCAGTCTCTGCTATAGACATTTCGCGATATCATCCCCGATACACTGCCAGTTCCGCCTTGTAAGCGTCCGTTTTGTCGAATCCGCACCCGTTCATCTCCGGACAGAATCCGCGGTAAACGCATTCCCGGACCATGCACTGCGCCAGCTCGGGTTCCACATTTCCCACCTCTTCTTTGACGAGCATCCAGGCCTTTCTCGTTTCGGGACTTGCGCTCATGCACAGGCGTTTTCGGCTGATGTGGATCATTGCCTGCGCGTCAGCATCGCACTCGTGCGACACGAACGCTCCTTGCGGC
Organism: uncultured Oscillospiraceae bacterium; assembly: GCA_964492455.1. Lineage (GTDB taxonomy): Bacteria > Bacillota > Clostridia > Saccharofermentanales > UBA5734 > JAAYKS01. The sequence continues at coordinate 5,688 of CAZBKR010000051.1, read as the reverse complement.
AGTTCTTCCCGGGGGACGTCGGTCCGGTCCGAACGTTGCGTGGTGACAAAATGTTCAATCCCGATTTTATGTCTGACAAAATGGACCGAAACCCAATAGGGCAGTTCTTTCCACCTCCAGGAAAATCTCATTTTCCGGATCGGGGAGTGTTCCGCACGGATCAGTTTCAGCTTCCACATCGCATCCGGATATCTGCCGGTGCTCTTGCCGATGGTGTTCATGGTGGCGTCTTTGATGTCCTGCCAGTTGTCCACGTATTGGAACCGCTCAACATACATGGTTTCACCCCTCGGTTGATCACCCTTCTGCTAAACAAAAGGGTACCGGATTGCTTTCGTGTATGCAACCCGGTACCCTTGTGATGCATGGGGTTTCGTTCGGGAATGTCAGTTGTGGAGCACTGTGTCGATCCAGGCGTCAAAGGCTTTCAGAAACTGAATAAAGAAGTCGCGCGAAGACTCCTGTATCAACGCACCATTCTCATCATGCAAGGCTGCGGCGTTACCCACATACGCTTCCGGTTGCTGCATCGCAGGTACATTCAGAAACACAAGTGACTGACGCAGGATGTGATTTGCACCGAACGCACCAAGCGTTCCGGGAGAAACACTGACGACAGCGCCTGGTTTGCCGTCCCAGACACTGGATCCATACGGTCTCGATCCGACATCCAACGCGTTTTTCAAAGCTGCCGGGATGGACCGGTTGTGCTCTGGTGTCACAAACAAGACGGCGTCCATCTGTTTGACCTGCTGGCGAAATTGAGTCCAGGACGCAGGGACCGGCCCCTCGTCGTCAAGGTCCTGGTTGTACATATCCAGTGCGTCCAGCGCTATGATTTCCAAACTCATATTCTCCGGGGCGAGTACCCTCAGTGTTTCCGCTACTAGCCGGCTGAATGATTTTTTCCGTAAACTACCGACCACTACGCCTATTTTTTTGTTTTTCATTTTATAATCCTCCGTTTTTGTTGTTTCATAAACGTTCTACGATTCATATAGATAACAGGTCATCGAAATCGAACCCATGGTACAACTGTCATTCACAACTGTCAGTCGATCTCCTGCGTCCGATGCGCCAAGCACGTATAACAGCGGGTCAAAGTGTTCTGTTGTCAGAAACGCCGCCTGTGCGGACGCGCCGACGCGTGTGTAGTCGACAACATCGTCAAAGTTTCTGGCTAGAATCCGATCTTTTATGTATTGATCAAACTCGTCCGCCCATGGGTATCCGTCTTCCATATCCCAATGGACACGGGACAGGTTGTGAACGATGTTTCCGCTTCCGACGATGAGCATGCCATTCTCACGCAGCGGTGCAAGTGCTTGTCCCATCTCATAATGGTCTTGTCTGGACGCTGTCCTGTCCAGACTCACTTGAAAAACCGGTACGGTGGCATCTGGAAACATCCACTTCAAAACAGACCAGGCACCGTGGTCAATCCCCCAGCTTTTGTCCATCCGGGCATTCCGGAGCCGTTCGGCAGCCAGATGAGCATGCACCGGAGAACCGGCCGGCTGATAAATTACTTCGTACAGCGCTTCGGGAAACCCGTAAAAATCGTAGACAGTTCGAGGATGAAGACTGTCCGAAACGCGGACGCCCTCCGTGGTCCAATGGGCGGAAACCACCAGAATCGCCTCGGGTCGCGGGATGGCCGCACCGATCTCTCTCCACTGCCGTGTATAACCGTTCTCCTCCAATGCATTCATCGGTGATCCGTGACCGACAAAAAGAGTCGGCATTTTTCCCATACTCAGTCCTTTCTGGTCTCTTCTCCACCGTTCTGCCGAGCAGATGGTCCGGATCGATTCCCTGATTTCTGTTGCCAGCTGGATACTGGTCTTCATGATGGGCACAAAACAAAAAGGGATTCTCCATCTCCCATTGAAAACCGATGGGTTGTATTGCTGTCACACGCTGTTTCTTCATCGCAACCAATCACTCCTGCCCGAGGGGCGTTTTACATACGCCAGCCACAGGATACAATTTTCCTGTGTACATATTTCAACAGGTATGTGTTTTTGAAACAAGCACAAATGATACAGCCGGACCCGTTCGGGTCAGATAGCGGTGGTTCTCTCTCACGTGCCGGCAGGCATCGACAACCGCCTCTTGCGGATGACGACTGCCGTGATACCGATCCCTGCCAAAGTCAGTGCGATTCCACCGAGGACCCACCCGAGTCGGGCGTCTTTCGTGCCTTGCTCCTGCAAGTCTGCCATCGCACTTTCCGCTGCACCGTTGAGTATTTTTGTGGTGATCAGATACTCCGACATCGTATTGTTCTTATACGTGACAAGGCCGCCCGCCATCACCGGCACACCGGAAGCGATCAAGGTGTACTGTTGGGCAGAACTGCCGGTGACCGGTGCCTCTGAACCGTCGTAGCGATAGACTTGTACCTTTTCTCCTTTGGAGAGACCTGTCTCAATGGCAAAGGTCGCTACGCCCGGCAGATCCCCGTGATATCCGAAACTATACACAAATGCGTCTTTGTCCCCTTCGGTCAGGTGCGCAGCCGTAAGCATCTCACTCCTGTGCAGAGCGTCACTCTTGAATCCGAAATCGAAGATGTACAGCGAAGTGTCCGCGTCCGCCTGTACATCGCTGCCTTCGAACGAAATGACTGCTCCCGGCTGACTGAAAACCAAGCGCGCCCGGGGCGCGTCCGCAAGGCCGACAAAAAAATCACCAGCAACATAAGAGCCCGTATCACTGTTCAAGCCGACTTTGAATGTGCCTTTCTGCTTCCGGGTCATGGCCTCAAGAATGGATCCGTATTCGAGATAGGTGACAGTGTCGAGCGGGTTGGTGACATAGGCATCGATGACATCTTCCAATAGGTTTTTCGTGTACGGTGAACCGAGAAAGAGGTTATCCCGCTGCACGCGGTTCACCCGGTCGCGCAAAGCAGCTTCCATTTTATCCTGAAGTCCGGGGGGCACGGCGTTTTTCTCATAATAGTGGTAATTGTCACATAGCGGAGCTTCGTCAAACAGCATGACTCCGGTACCGGAATCATGTAGTGTCAAGACTCCAGGGCAGGCGTGCCAATGGACGTATTCTGCTCCGTTGACCGTGTCACGGTCCGGGGTATACACATCCGCGGGGTGATCATATCGGATGGTCGCTGCATTGAGCGGCAGGGTTTTAACAACATCGGACGGCTGGTTGTCGGCATCATAATCCAGATCGGGGGACTGGACAAAGGGGAGCGACTGATTCCAGCCCGCTTCATTCTGGTTCACCGCGAGCAGGCTTGTCTGCGGACAGGCTCCTTCCGATACATCCATCAATGCCACACCGACCGGATCGGGTGGCAACTGCAAGCGTGGGAATAACCGGATATACTTTACAGTACATTCCCGGGTGTCTGTTCCGACACTGTTGCTCGCACGGATGACGAAATAGTACGTCCCCGGTTCAAGCCCGTCCCGCAAAGTCAACGCCCCTGTGTTTTCATCGATGGAAGCGTTGTCCGGGTACGGATACCGCTCGCTCAACCGTTCCAGCGACCATGTGATCGGCGCACTCCCGCCGGCCTCCACAGGGACCACAAAGTCACCGCTGCCGATCAGTTTGGAGAACATATAAGCATGATCGGCCTCTGCGATCACCGGAGGCAGGAGCGTAGGTGCCGGAGACGGCGTCGGGGCAACCGATGGTGTCACCGTCGGTGCCGGAGACGGCGTCGGGGCAACCGATGGTGTCACCGTCGGTGTCGGAGGCGGCGTAAGCGTCGGTGCAGGAGATGTAGCCCCCGGGTCATGGTTGACGGTCAGCGTGAAAGTCTGAACGTCCGGCGGCGAAGGCGCATTTCCCTCATATGGATCCTTGAACAGGACACTCGATCCCAATCGGGTACGGTCTTCCTCTGCCTGGATCGAAAAAACGTAGTCTCCCGCATCCAGACCGGCGGGGATTGTCATCTGTCCACTGGCGGCATCGATCTGGACGCCGGAAGGGACACCGTCGACGGAAAACACAAAAGGTTCGTATCCTGTTGCGGTGACAGCAAAGGTCCCGCCCTGTTGATTTACGCTGGTGTGATCGCTACTTGTGATTTTCACGGGATTCGGATGTTTTTGCCATACCCACTCGACTGTCACACGTTCCTTGAATAAAGCAGCGCCGGTCTCGTGCCCCTCCGCATCCAGTAGTGGAATCAACTGCTTGCCGCTCTCCCCTAATTTCCATTGATAATCGCGCACAAGATCGGATTCATTGTGGTAATCAGTGGTGCGTCCCATATCCTGCGTGGAGAAAACAATCCGGTTGTAGCGGAACTCGTCGGATGTGACGGTGCGGGTTCCATTGGGATTGACAATCCAGATCGACTCATCGTACTGCACCTGATGAATCAATTTGCCGTCTTCCTCGTATTTTTTAAACGAGTTCGGCACAAGCTGGATCGTACGATCGAAACTGATGTCAAACGTCGTGTGCACAGGCACTCTTCCCGTGGTCGTCGCCTTGTTGTAGTTGAGACTGACATCGTATCCAACCAGACTCCCCCAATTGGCAGGAGTTTCATACACATCAAATCCTGTATTGGTGATTTGTGTGCCCGGCACGACTGCGAGCGGTGGTTTCCGGGTGTCAAAATTGCCCCATGGATCCGTATAGGCGATCGCCAGATCGCCGGTCGGCACGTGCTGGTCGTAATTGAGGCTGAGATACTGGCTGAGATTGACGATTGCGCCACCGCAATACGTCCATTTGTACTGGACTTCCGGCACTCCGTCTTCCCAGTCGATCGAGCGGATCGGATTGACCTGGCCGGTGGCAAAATCATTAAAGGAGTCTGCCTTGGAGATCGTAAAGGAAGAAAAGGGCAAAGTGGGTGTAGCTGGATTGGAGTAAAAAGACTCCTCGCCAACTTTGAACTCGATCACCACCTGGTCCTTGTCGTACAACATATGCGGATCAGCCTGATAGAATTCACCCACTTCGTTGGTCATGGCATAACCGAAGGCGGGATACTTGCGGATTCCGGGCTTATCAGCCGGGGACGCGGCATTCGGGTCAAAGGGGGTACCGGCGGGGATGACCAGAATCCGGTACGCCATCCCCTGGACGACTTCAAACCGGGGAGGAACCGTGGAAGGGATCTCTTTCTCGATGGTTCCGCCCACATGTCCCGGAGAGATAAAAGCTTCGACCACCTTGATCCGGTACCCTGCGGTATTCGCCTGCCTTCGTCGCAGGATCGTCGGCTTGTAGTTGGCCAGGTTGAGCGTTTTACCAGCCAGCTTCACATAGACATTGAACAGGCCGTACAGGTTGACATCGAGCATTTTGTTGTCCGCCTGGACGTGTACACCCGCTCCGAGAAAGACCCCGGCACCGACGAGGTCGAACCCGAACAGTTCCAGGCCGACCATCGGGCCAAATTTCAGGTATCCGTCGATGTCGCCGTTG
>CAZBKR010000051.1:0-254 GCA_964492455.1 uncultured Oscillospiraceae bacterium | reverse complement strand
ACTGGTGAATCCCTGACTGAAGATAGGTTTGACACTGGTCGGGATGTAGAACTTGGTACCTCCCTTGACGCCCATGGTTGTTTCGGTATAGTCGCGAGCCTCGATTTCCAGGCTCAAGCTGCCGTCCAGGCCGACCACCGCGAAAATTCCACCGGAGATCCGGCCAATGCCAAACGGGATATCCAGACCCAGGATCGGGATATAGACCTCCTGATGGACATTAGCGCTCATCTCGACAACCAGATAACTCTCCT
>CAZBKR010000050.1:10783-13120 GCA_964492455.1 uncultured Oscillospiraceae bacterium | reverse complement strand
AAACAAAACAACCCTCTCGCGCCACCACACGTGAGAGGGTTGTCTTATTGAGGAGTTGAAGAGGAGCACAGGAGATCTTGGCCGGGCGGTCCGCCGATACGGTTGCGTTCGTGTGATCCGCCTTGCATGTAGAATACCAGCCTTACTGGGCAGGAGTGTAGACGGAATATGGAAAATTGTGAACACGAGCGGCCGGCGTGTCGTGACTTCGAGCCGGCGGGATCCGGGTCCGGGCGGGTTCGGGGCTTGGTTGACACAGCCCGCTTCTACCCTATATAATGCTCTTTGCTTTGACGACAAGGGAGGGAACCCCATATGGCTAAGATGACCTATCAACCCAAAAAGCGCCAGCGCAGCAAAGAACACGGCTTCCGCAAGCGCATGTCGACATCCAAGGGCCGCGAAGTGCTTCGCAGACGTCGGCTCAAGGGCAGGAAACAGCTCACCGCATGAGACGGGCCGCACCCGGGTGGTCGTTGTTTTACCCGGCGACCAGCGATGTGAAGCCGTCCCGCCGTGCCGTGCCTCCGTCTGACGGTGGCCGGGCATCCGGTTGGGGCGGTTTTTGACACGGCTGTGATGCGGTTCACCGCGACGCTTAAAAAGAACTACGAGTTCGCGCGCGTGTACCACAAGGGCAAATACGCGGCGAACCGGTACGTTGTGGTACACTACTTGAAAAAGAAGACCCCGGGCAACCGCCTTGGTGTTTCATGCAGCCGCAAAGTCAAAGGCAGTGTGCGGCGCAACCGGCGGAAACGCCTCCTCCGGGAGAGTTACCGGTTGCTGGAACCCGGGCTGGAACAGGGGTACGACATCGTTCTGATCGCGCGCGACTGGCGGGAAGATCCCGGTTGCGCGGCGGTTGCGGACGACATCGCCCGGACGATGCGGCGGATTGGCCTGATGAAAGACCGGACCCCACGCGCCCGGGACGACGGGGAGGGCAACCGGGATGGCAAGCAGAGTCCTGCTGGCGATAATCCGGTTTTATAGAAAGGCGATTTCCCCGCACCTCGGTGCCAATTGCCGGTTCACACCGACCTGTTCCGAGTACGCGATGGAAGCAATACAGAAATACGGCGCGCTGCGGGGCGGAGCCAAAGCCTTGTGGCGCATCCTGCGGTGTAACCCTTTTTGCAAAGGTGGCTATGATCCGGTGGACTGACCACCGGACAGAATCGGACAGGAGCACACAACACCGATGGAATTCGCAACGCTGACCATGTCCATTTTTGACCCGTTCTATTCCGCGTTCGGCTGGATCATGCGGGTCCTCTACGACCTCGTCAACAACTACGGCCTCGTCATCATCCTGTTTACCATCCTCATCCGGGGCATCTTCCTGCTGCCGCTCAATATCCGTTCCCAGCGTTCGATGATGAAGCAGCAGGCGGTGGCGCCGCTGATCAACGACATCAAGCGCAGGTACGGTGACGACAAGCAGCGCGTCCAGGAAGAGACCATGAAGGTCTACAAGGAACACGGGGTCAAGCTGACCGCGGGCTGTCTGCCGATGATCCTGCAGCTGATCATCATCATCCCGATCTGGCGTTCCATCCAGGCCCCGCTCCGTTACATCATGAATGTTTCGGCGGAGAACCTGCAGAAGGTCGCGGATCTGCTGTCCGGCGAAGGCCTCCTGACCGCCAACCAGGCCAAGGGCATCCTCGCGAACAATATCCCGCTGCTCGACGCGCTCGGCAAAAGCGCCCAGTCGGTCGCCGAAGTCGTCAACAAGGGATGGCTCAAAATGACCGACCTGCTCGATATGAGTTTTCTCGGACTCAATCTGGGTGCGACCCCTTCGATCAGTCCATCCAAGCTGTTCGGCGAGGAGATGGGAATCTATCTCCCGCTGATGCTCATCCCTCTGCTCGCGCTGGTGACCACGTTCCTGCAGACCAAAGTGACCGAGTGGACCAGCCCGGCACAGAAACGGCTGAAGGAGCAGAAGGCGCTCGCCAAAAAGAATCCTGCGCGCCAGGCTCCTGAAAACGATCCCTCCGCTGCCATGACAAGCAGCATGAAGTATTTCATGCCCCTCATGATCGTATTTTTCACCTTCTCGATGCCTGCCGCGATGGGCCTGTACTGGGTGGTCGGCAACATCCTGGGCATCGCACAGTCCTATGCGATCTATTGGATCCTCTACGGCTTTCCCAAAAAGAAAACGAAGCCGCAGATCGTTCCCGTGAATCAGTCGACCGGATCGTAACGTAAGCCGGCCACTTCGCCGGTGACCGTAGCGGATGCGTCCACATTCCGTCGAATCAACCCGCAAGGAGGATATAGTTCCATGGCCATGTCTGTTGAAAAGAGCGCAAAGACCGTCCA
>CAZBKR010000050.1:0-10683 GCA_964492455.1 uncultured Oscillospiraceae bacterium | reverse complement strand
AAGGAGGATATAGTTCCATGGCCATGTCTGTTGAAAAGAGCGCAAAGACCGTCCAGGAGGCGATCGACAGTGCACTGCAGGAACTTCAGGCCAGTGTCGACGATGTCATCATCGAGGTGCTGGACGAAGGGGATGCCGGCATCCTCGGCATCGGACGCAAACCCGCGCGGGTGCTGGTGACGCTGGAAAGCGCGACCGCGCCCCGGTCGGAAGAAGAACCGGTCGACACCACCTATTACGGAGACGATGAAGAATACGCCGGCGAAGCCGAAACTCCTGAGGAAACCGCGGCAGTGGATTTTGTCAGCCGCGTGCTGGCCGGAATCGGGATCCGCGGACAGATCAGCTCCTATCGTGAAGACGCCACGATCTTTATCGACGTGGACGGCAGTGATGTCGGCGCGGTCATCGGTCGCCGGGGGGAAAGCCTGGACGCGCTGCAGTATCTGTCCACTCTCGTCGCCTGCAAAAACAGTGAAGAGAGGGTGCGTGTCGTACTGGATATCGGAGGTTACCGCCGCCGGCGCGAAGCGTCGCTGGTCAGCCTGGCCGAGCGGACCGCCGCCAAGGTGGCGCGCAGCGGCAGCCGGTATTCCCTGGAGCCGATGAACCCCGCGGAACGACGCGTGGTTCACACCGCGCTGCAGGGGTATCCGGGCGTCATGACTTTCAGCGAGGGTGTCGATCCGGAGCGCCGGGTCATCGTCGCGCCTGCGGAGGAAACGGAAGAAGCCGCCTTTGCGGAGAGTGCCGCGGAGTAATCCGTCCCGACTGCCCGTAACACAGCCACACGCGACGGTTTCGGGACGCACATCGCGTCCCGCGGCCGTTTCGCTTTTTCAAGAGGTGAGAGAACCAGTGCAGAACCGCCACGCGGATTCGATTTACGCCGCCCCTTTGGACATCAGCACGGTCGCAGCGGTCGCAACACCGCCCGGAACCGGTGCGATCGCCGTCGTGCGGATGACCGGGCCGGACGCGGCCGCAATCGCGGACCGGGTATTCGCGCTGCCCGGATCCACTGCGGGACAGGGTGTGGTGTCCCGGATGGAAGGCCGTACCTGTCGGGTGGGCCGTCTCCTGGATCCCTCTGACGGGTCCGTGGTCGACGAAGTGGTGCTGACCCGGTTTGCCGCCCCGCGTTCCTATACCGGGGAGGAACTGGTCGAGATTTCCTGTCACGGCGGCAACGCGGTCAAACGAAGAATAATGGATGTGCTGGTGTCCGCCGGAGCCCGGCCCGCCGAGCCGGGGGAGTTTTCCCGCCGGGCGTTTCTCCATGGGAAAATGGACCTCTCCCAGGCGGAAGCGGTGATGGACCTGATCCAGGCTTCCGCCGCGCGCACCGCGCGTGCGGCCGCTTCCCAGCTCGGCGGCGCGCTGTCCCGGCATGTGCGCGGCATCGCGGAGGATCTGTATCTGCTGTTGGGCCGGCTGGAAATGAGCATTGAGTATCCGGAACACGAAGAGGCCGATACGGCGCAGGAAGGACTCCTGCGGGACGTGGCGGCGCTGACGGACCGTATGGCCGCGCTCGAGGCCACCCATGTCCGGGGGCGCATGCTCCGGGAAGGGCTGACCATCGTCATCGCGGGCCGCCCCAACGTGGGCAAATCGTCGCTTTTAAACCGGCTCGCGGGATATGAACGGGCCATCGTGACCGAAATCGCCGGCACGACACGAGACACGGTCGAAGAGGTCGTAGACGTGGACGGGCTTCCGGTCCGGCTGGTCGATACCGCGGGCATGCGGGAAACCGGGGACCGGATCGAGCGGCTGGGGGTGGAGCGTTCCATCGACGCGATCGGGCGCGCGGACCTGGTGTTCTGGGTGTCGACCCCGCACGACGGCGAATTGCCGTCTCGGCAAGAGCGAAACCCGCTCGGGCTGAGAACGGACGACACCCCGCCGGACGCAGCGGAACGCCAGGCAATTCTGGCGGCCGCCGCGCGGGCGCGGGTCGTGGTCGTCGCTGGCAAAGTGGACATCGGAGGGAGTCTTGCGTATGCGCAGGCGCTCCGCGAGAGTCTTGGAAAGGACGCGCCGGAGGTACTGCCCTTCTCGGCTGTGACCGGTGAAGGGCTGGGTGCGATCCGTGCTGCGATCCGCGCGGTCTATGAAGAGGCGGAGGCCCCCGAAGGAGACGAAGTGCTGCTGGTCAACGCGCGCCATGCGCGTTGCGCGGCCGACGCACTGCAATCGCTCCGGCAGGCCCGGGAAGCGCTGACCGCGGGTGCGGCGGGGCGGGCCGCGCTTCCGCCCGACATGGTGTCCGCCCTGCTGCGCGAAGCCGCGGAACACCTCGCGGAGATCACCGGCGACGAGGTGTCCGACCGGATCGTAGACACGGTGTTTTCCCGCTTTTGCGTCGGCAAATGATTCGACCGGTGCCGTGCGGCCTCCCGGGAAAGGAACGATCAAAGATTCATGGATAACACGTGGGGAAACCCGATCCCGACCTATGAAGAGGCGATGGCTCTCCCGTACGCTTACGATGCGGGCAGGTTTGACGTGATTGTGGTCGGCGCGGGACATGCGGGGTGTGAAGCCGCACTCGCGGCAGCCCGGCTGGGATGTGAAACCCTGCTGCTCGGGATGAACCTCGACGCGGTCGCCAATATGCCCTGCAATCCCAGCATCGGTGGAACTGCCAAAGGGCAGCTGGTGCGCGAAATCGACGCGTTGGGCGGGGAGATGGGGCGCGTCGCGGACCGTACGGTACTGCAGATGCGGATGCTCAACCGGTCCAAAGGTCCGGCGGTGCTGTCGCCGCGTGCCCAGATCGACCGCCGTCGCTACCAGACCGGTATGAAACAGGTGGTCGAAAAACAGGAGCGGCTGTGGCTCAGGCAGGCCGAGGCGGTCTGTCTGCTCACAGAACCCGTGGCGGAACCGGGAGAGCCGGAGGCGGAGGGAGTTGTACCGCGCCACCGGATCGCGGGGATCCTCACGCGCAACCTCGCGACCGGTACCTATCTCGAAGCCCGCACCATCACCGGCGAGGTGATTGTGGACGCGGGGCCGGATGGACTGTTCCCGTCCCGCGGGCTGTCGGCTTCTCTGCTCGCCCTGGGGCTCCCGGTCATGCGGTTCAAAACCGGAACCCCGGTCCGGGTGGACGGGGGGTCGATCGACTACGGGGTGATGGCCATACAGGAGGGGGACGCGGAACCGACGCCCTTTTCGTATGACAACGAAGACCGGCCGGAATGGCCCGGCATCCGGCAGACCCCCTGCTGGATGACCTGGACGACCCCGGAGACCCGGGAGGTCGTGGTGGAAAACCTCGGGCGTTCTCCGCTGTTCAGCGGGGTGATCCAGGGTACGGGGCCGCGCTACTGCCCTTCGCTGGAAGACAAATATGTCAAATTTCCCGACAAGGAACGACACCAGGTGTTTGTCGAGCCGACCGGGCGGGACAGCATCGAGATGTATCTGCAGGGAGCCTCGAGCAGCATGCCCGAAGACGTACAGGTGCGGATGGTGCGCTCGATGCCCGGACTGGAGCACGTCCGGATCATGCGCAGTGCCTATGCGATCGAATACGACTGCCTCGACCCGACCTGCCTGTGGCCGTCGCTCGAAACCCGCGCGGTAGAGGGGTTGTACGGTGCCGGGCAGGTGAACGGATCCTCCGGTTATGAAGAGGCAGCCGCGCAGGGCTTGATGGCGGGCATCAACGCCGCGCGGGCGCTGCAGGGCAAGCCTCCCGTGGTGCTGGACCGGTCTCAGGCCTATATCGGTGTGCTGATCGACGATCTGGTGATCAAGGGGACTCCCGAGCCCTACCGCATGATGACCGCCCGTGCGGAATACCGGCTGCTGCTGCGGCAGGACAATGCGGATCTCCGGTTGACGCCGATCGGGCGGGAGATCGGGCTCATAGACGACGCGCGCTGGGAGCGGTTCCGCCGCAAAGCCGCTCAGGTGGAAGCCGAAATCGCCCGGGTCCGTGCGCTCCGTCTCGCTCCGGCTGTGGTCAACCCGCTGCTGGAGACCCTGGAGAGCGCGCCGGTATCGGGCGGGGTTGCGATGGCCGACCTGCTGCGCCGTCCCGAAGTCACCTATGAAGCGCTCGCCCCGGCCGATCCGGAACGCCCAGATCTCCCCCGCGCGGTGCGCGACCAGGTCGAGATCGCGGTCAAATACGAAGGATACCTCCGGATCGAGGAGACCCGGATCGCCAGGTTCCGCCGCATGGAGGAGACCCTGCTCCCGCAGGACATCGAGTACGCTTCGATCTCCGGACTCCGGCTGGAAGCACGGCAGAAACTGGCCCGGCTCCGCCCCCGGTCGGTCGGACAGGCCGGCCGGATCTCCGGGGTGTCGCCTGCGGATCTGTCGGTGCTGCTGGTCTGGCTTGCCGCCACGCAAGCCCGTAAAGGGGAATGCGGGCCGGGCGAGGCAATGGAGGAAGCCGGACAGACGTCCGGCGGACAGGGAGGGTATGATGAAAAAACCGCTGCCCCCCTATGATCCGGTCCGTATGGAAGAAGCGCTGCGCGCGGGATGTGCCGCTTGCGGCGTCCCTCTCGGCGTACGCGCGGTACGGCAGCTCGACGCATATGCCCGCCTGCTGCGGGACGGCAGTACCCGGATGAACCTCACCGCGATCCTCGACGACCGCGGGATCGGGTTGAGACATTTCGCGGACTCCCTCTCGGTACTCCCGCTGTTGCTGGAGGAAGCCGCCAGGGTGTCCGGCCGGACGGAGCCCTTTACGGTACTCGACGTCGGCAGTGGCGCGGGCCTGCCCGGAATTCCGCTGCGGATCGCGCTCGATGACCTGCCCCATGCAAAAAACCCGGACGGCCCTCCCGCCCTGCCCCGGGTCCGCATCCGGTTGCTGGACGCGCTGGCCAAACGGGTCGGATTTCTGGAGGAGGTCATCCGGACACTGGATCTCATGGACATCGAAGCGTTGCACGCCCGGGCGGAGGACGCAGCACACGGCCCGCTTCGAGAACACTTTGATTTTGTAGTCGCGCGGGCGGTCGCTCCGCTCAATGTGCTGCTCGAATACGGATTGCCCTATGTCCGTGTCGGCGGATTGTTCGTCGCGATGAAAGGACCTGATCCCGCGGATGAAACCGCGGCGGCCGCGCGGGCGGTCTCCCTGCTGGGAGGACGAATGGAACGCCCGGTCTCCCTGGAATTGCCGGATCCGGAGGGGGGCGCGGCATCGAGGACCCTCGTGTCCGTACGCAAGCAAAAACCCTGTCCGGAAGGCTGGCCGCGACAGGCTGGAAAACCCGAGAAAACGCCTATTTTGTAGGCCTTTGAGGCCTTTTGGGCTTGCATTTATGTTATACTGTTTCAGATAAGGAAAAACATGCCCGGAGGAGGTACCCATGGCAGACACGACGCTTCCGGATAAGGGTCGCGGCCGCCCTGACAAGCAGGCGCTGCAAAAGGCGAAGGAAGCGGAAATCGATCTCGCTTTTCGTTCGGAACAAACCACCATCATCCCCGTAGACCTGGAATCCGAGATGAAAAAATCGTTCATCGACTATGCGATGAGCGTTATCACCGACCGCGCGCTCCCGGATGTGCGGGACGGATTGAAGCCGGTCCACCGGCGCATCCTTTATTCCATGTTTTCGCAGGGATTCACCCCGGATAAACCCTACCGCAAATGCGCAACCACGGTCGGCGACGTGCTGGGCCGGTTCCATCCGCATGGCGATCAGTCGGTCTATGACGCGCTGGTCCGCCTGGCCCAGGATTTTTCGATGCGGCACATGCTGGTCGACGGACACGGCAACTTCGGCTCGATCGACGGGGATCCGCCGGCGGCCTACCGGTATACAGAGGCCCGGCTGTCCCGGATCTCGCTGGAGATGATGGCGGACATCAACAAAGACACCGTCGACTTCCGGCCCAACTTTGACGAGCACGAGCTCGAGCCTGTCGTGCTGCCCTCGCGGTTCCCCAACCTGCTGGTCAACGGTTCGACCGGCATCGCGGTCGGCATGGCCACCCAGATTCCGCCCCACAACCTCGGGGAGGTGCTCGACGGGGTCTTCCTGATGCTCGACAATCCCGATGTCACGGACGACGACCTGATGACCGTGGTCAAAGGGCCGGACTTTCCGACCGGTGGTACGATCCTCGGCACCTCGGGGATCCGCGAGGCCTACCGGACCGGGCGCGGCCGGATCGTCGTGCGCGCCAAGGCCACGATCGAGCCCATGTCAGCCACCCGCCAGCGTATCGTGGTGAGCGACCTGCCCTATATGGTCAACAAACAGCGCCTGATCGAGCGCATCGCGGATCTGGTCAAAGAAAAACGCCTCGAGGGCATCTCCGACCTGCGCGACGAGTCCGACCGCAACGACCGCGTGCGGATCGTGATCGAGCTCAAGCGGGACGCCAACCCCAATGTGGTACTCAACCAGCTGTATAAACACACCGCGCTCCAGGACGCGTTCAATGCCAACATGCTCGCGCTCGTCCCCGACGCGACCGGCCGGTACGAACCCCGGATGGTTACGCTGTCCGACGCGCTCCGCCATTATGTCGCGCACCAGAAGGACGTCGTGCTGCGCCGCACCCGCTTTGATCTCGAGCGCGCGGAAGCCCGCCGGCACCTGGTCGAGGGCCTGCTCAAGGCGATCGACATCATCGACGAAGTCATCGCGACGATCCGCTCCTCCCGAAACGAAGACACCGCCCGCTCCCGGCTGTGCGAACTGTTCGGGTTTACAGAGAAACAGGCGGAACACATCGTCGACATGCGGCTGGGCCGTCTGACCGGGCTGGAGGTCGAGAAACTCCAGGCGGAGTTCGACGAACTGTGCGAGCGCATCCAGCGATTCCAGGCAATCCTCTCCGACGAGACCCTGCTCGCCCAGATCATCAAAGACGAGCTGTCGGTTGTGAAACGCAGATACGCGGAGCCCCGCCGTACGGAAATCGACGAAAGCGTGGACGAGGACATCGACGACGAGTCGCTGATCCAGGAAGAGGACGTCGTCGTCACGATGACCCACTTCGGCTACGTCAAACGCCTGCCGGTCGATACCTACCAGGCGCAGCACCGCGGCGGCCGCGGCATCACCGGCATGCAGACCCGCGAGGAGGACTTTGTCGAGAGTCTGTTGACGACCTCCACGCATGCCACCCTGCTGTTTTTCACCAACCGGGGCCGGGTGTTCCGGCTCAAGGGCTATCAGATCCCGGTGGCGGGCCGGCAGGCCAAAGGAATGGCGATCATCAACCTCCTCCAGCTCGACGGCCAGGAGAAGGTCCGTACGATCATCCCGGTGCGGGATTTTGAACAGGACGGCTTCCTGATGATGGCGACCCGGTCCGGTACGGTCAAAAAGACCCTGCTGTCCGAATACGCGAACATCAACAAGAGCGGGTTGATCGCGATCAACCTCCGGGAGGAGGACGAGCTGATCGGAGTCCGCCTGACGGACGGGGACAACGACATCGTGCTGGTCACACAGGCCGGCATGTCGATCCGGTTCCACGAACAGGACGTCCGCCACACCGGGCGCAATACCCAGGGGGTGCGCGGGATCCTGCTGGACGACGACGACCAGGTCATCGGCATGGCGCCGGTCGAGACTGGCAAAAATCTGCTGGTGGTCTCGGAACGCGGGTTTGGAAAACGCACCGACATGGACGACTACCGGGTCCAGAGCCGCGGCGGCAAGGGCCTCAAAACCTACCGCACTGTGGAAAAGACCGGCCAGCTGGTCGGGATCGGGCTGGTCGACGACGACAACGACATCATCCTCATCAGCGACACCGGGGTGATCATCCGGATGTGGGCGCTCGAAATCCCGACACTGGCGCGCATCACCCAGGGCGTGACCCTGATGCGTACCGGAGAGGGTAAAGTGGTGGACGTCGCGGTCGTGGAACACGAGACCACCGGGGATCTGCAGGCGTTCGAGCAGGCCGAGGCGGAAGCCGAAGGGGCCGCGGAGGCCTCGCCGGAGGACGGCGAGGCGGGAGAGGCCGGACAGGAAGAGGACGGCCTGGAGACCGGGCAACCGGCATCCGCAGAGGATGACGAGGACTAGGCCGTTTCGCCGAGGTACGCACATTTGTAAAGCAGGCCGGGATCTAGTGGATCCCGGCCTTTTCTCATCCTTGCCATCTGACCGCGTTGCGGGACGTTGTCCGCTTCGCTAGACTGGAACTACATAGCGCGATTCCAAAGGAGGAAATGGATATGGACACCAACGCCCGTCCCCGCCGCATCGTCGTCATCGGTGCCGTCGCCGCCGGCACCTCCGCGGCTGCCAAGGCCCGGCGCAACGACGAGGACGCCGAGATCGTGCTGTATGAGCGCGACCGCCACATCTCATACTCCGGCTGCGGTATGCCGTACTACATCGGCGGCCTGGTCTCCGATTTCAAGGAGATCGTCCCCCGGGACGCCGCGTATTTCAAAAAGAGGTACAACGTGGAGGTCCGGATCCGGCACGAGGTCGTGTCTGTCGACCCGGAAGCACATACCCTGACAGTCAGGAACCTGGAGACCGGCGAGATCTTCAACGATCGGTATGACACTCTGGTTCTGGCGACCGGCGCCATGCCCGTGATTCCACCGATCACGGGCGCGGAAGGGGATCATGTGTTCCCGCTCCGCAACCCGACCCACGCGCTGGGCATCCGCGGATTTATCGAACAGCGGCATCCCGGGACCGCGGTGGTGATCGGAAGCGGGTTCATCGGCCTGGAGATGGTCGAAAATCTCGCGCACGCGGGACTTGCGGTCTCGCTGGTTGAAAAACTCCCGCACATCTGTCCGTTTGTCGATCCGGATCTTTCTCCCTATGTGATGGAAGCACTGGAACAGAACCATGTAACGGTCCGCACCGGGCTGTCCGCCACTGCGATCCGCCCCGGAGAGGTCGAGCTGGAAGACGGCTCTATACTCCCGGGTGATCTGGTGATCCTGGCGGTCGGGATCCGTCCGGAAACCAGTCTGGCGCGCGCGATGGGCGCGGCGCTCGGTGCAGGCGGCGCAATCGAAGTGGACGAGAGTATGCGGACCAGCCTGCCGGACGTCTATGCATGCGGTGACTGTGCGGAAAACGTCTCCATCGTCGACGGGCGGCGTTTCTACCGCCCGCTCGGATCCACAGCCAACAAGACCGGCCGGATCTGCGGAGACGTGATCACCGGCGGGCCGCTGGCCCACCGGGGGGTCGCGGGCACCGGAATCTTCCGGGTGTTTGATCGCGCGGTCGCGGCGACCGGACTCAATGAACGGGAAGCCCGCGCGACCGGTCGCGACGTCGTCGTGAGTCACAACATCAAGCCGGACCGGCCGGGGTATCTCGGCGGGCGCGAAATGGTGATCAAAACCATCGCGGACCGGGCGGACGGCTCCCTCCTCGGGGTGCAGATCGTCGGGTTCGAAGGGGTGGACAAACGCATCGATGTGCTTGTGACCGCGATGACCGCGGGGCTTAAGGCCGCCGACCTTTTCCATCTGGACCTGGCGTACGCGCCACCTTTCTCAACGACCAAGGATCCGGTCCACTATACCGGTATGATCCTGGAAAACGCGCTCTCGCGCGGACGGGAACTGCTGGGGGGAGATCAGCTGGCCGAGGCGGGAGAAGGAGCCTATACCGTAGTGGACGCCCGCGCGCCCGCGCAGTATGAGGCAGGCCACGTGCCCGGGGCGATCAATCTGCCGCAGGAGCAGGTCCGGGAGGCGCTGGCCGGTCTCGACCGGAACAAGCCGATTGTAACCTACTGCAACAAAGGGGTGACCGGCAACGCGGTGCAGAACATTCTCCTGAACCATGGATTTAAGCGGGTTTATACGCTGTCCGGCGGATTCCGGCAGTTCCAGAGCTGCCGCGTCGCGGCCGGAAAACTGAACTGCAGGGAAGCCGCCCGGAGAACGGTCGGGGACGGGCCTGTGCGACCTGTGTTACAGAAAGACGGCTCTTAGGCGGATACAGTGTCTACAACGACTGCGCGTTGTTGGCGCGCAAGACACGGATCCGGAGGAACACGCTGAATGATTGATACATGGATGCAGGCCCTCGGAGACGCGATCCGGGCCAATGTCTGGACTGCGCCTCTCTTTGCGTTGCTGGCCGGGTTGCTGACCGCCTTCACACCTTGCTCGCTGTCGACCGTCCCGCTGGTGATCGGCTATGTGGGCGGAACCGCGGGACAGGATCCCAAGCGCGCGTTCCGTTTTTCGCTCGCCTTTGCGACCGGCATGGCGGTCACACTGACCGCGCTGGGCACAGCGGCCTCCCTGATGGGCCGGCTGATGCAGGGGACCGGGCAGTGGTGGTACCTCATCCTGGGGGTCCTGATGGTGCTGATGGCATTGCAGACCTGGGAAGTCATCACGATCATTCCCCAGTCCGGCCTGATGGCCAAACACCCGAAACGGGGGGTGGTCGGCGCGGTACTGGCCGGGATGCTCGGCGGGTTGTTTGCCTCCCCCTGCGCGACCCCTGTTCTGGTCGTTCTGCTGGCAATCGTCGCGGAGCGCGGCAGCCTGGCGCAGGGCATCCTCCTGTTGCTTCTGTACTCGGCCGGACACGGTGCGCTGCTGGTGGCGGTCGGTACCTCGACCGGGCTTGCGCGCCGGATCACACGCTCGGAGAAGTTCGGCAAATACAGCCAGCTCTTCCGCTGGGTCACGGGCGGCCTGATTCTGCTCCTGGGATTGTACATGCTCTATCTCGG
>CAZBKR010000049.1:2758-13159 GCA_964492455.1 uncultured Oscillospiraceae bacterium | reverse complement strand
TGCCCGTGAGTTCGTTCAACCACACGCTGGATCGGCCGGATCTGGTCAAAAAGAAAGTCCAGATGCGCATTCGCAGCGATGAGAGGATCCTCAAGAAGCGAATGTGCCTGTCGGAGCATCCGTTTGGCACAGTCAAATGGCACCATGACGCTCGATACCTGCTCTGCCGGGGCTTGGAAAAGACCACCGGAGAGCTTGGGTTGAGCTTTCTGGTCTACAACCTCAAAAGAGCGATCCATTTGGTCGGCGTTCCGGCTTTGGTGGACGCCATGAGAGGATGAAAAGGTATTTTTTCTGTCTCTTCACGTTAGATAGAGCCGGGATTACTCTGTTTCGACAAACAAAAAAGCACCATTTTCCGGTGCTTTCATGTTTTGCTGTCCGACTTTTCGGACAATTTGTGGCGGAGAAGGTGGGATTCGAACCCACGTGCCCTTGCGGACAACTCGATTTCGAGTCGAGCTCGTTATGACCACTTCGATACTTCTCCGCGAAGCGTCCTTATTTTATCTACTGGTACGGGTCTTGTCAACGAACGCGCAGCGCGCGACGGAGCGCCCGGATCGCTCCCAGCACAGGCAATGCGCCGAGGACGGCTGCTCCTAAAGGCAGGAGGCAGATCCAGCCCGACCATTCATCCGGAAGAAGGGGTTTCATCCGCTGCAGGAGATAACAGATGATTGTGCCGCTCGCGCCGATCATCACCATATTCACAGGGAGGGAATAAGGGCGATGGGATGCATGTCTCCGCCTCACTGCTTCCGGATTATCACCATATCGCACACGGGTGACCTGATCCAGCAGGATCCAGGTGTATACAATCGCGATCAGAAGGACGACGACAGTGGAAAGGACTACCACCAGCCAGATCAGGAGATTGTCGGACTGCGCAGCGACGGGTGTATACATGGCAGACCTCCTCCGGTACTATTTCGTCTGATTATAACGCAACCCGGGGGCGGATGCCTCTCAGCTGCCCCCGGGTTGCTCATGTAATGGATCGTTCTGTGTCAGAGCGCTTTTTCGCCTTCTTCTCCGGTCCGGATCCGGATGACCTCTTCGACTGGATAGATGAAGATCTTGCCGTCTCCGTACTCTCCGATCGGTGCGGATTCGAGGATGGCTTTTTTGACCACCGGGACATCCTGATCCCGGACGACCATATCCAGCATTACTTTGGGGATCAGGTCAAGTACGTATTTTTCTCCGCGCCAGACCTGTTGAATCCCTTTTTGGTTGCCGCTGCCGATGATGTCCGTGATCATGATCCCCTTACAGACACCTGTACGTTCCAGTGCGGCACGTACATCGTTCAGTTTTTCCGGCCGGATGACCGCTTTGACTTGCTTCATACTCTCGCTTCCTTTCTGGTCTTGCCGGCATATATGCCGGATGATGGAGGGCATTGCGCGTTATTCATTGCGGATATCAGCCGCACTGTAGGAATTGCGATGGATGACAAATTCCGGATACGCAACGTTGCCATGTTCTCCGATATCCAATCCCTGGATCTCCTCTTTGAGTGAGACCCGGATTCCGACTGTCTTTTTGATCGCCCACCAGACGAGCAAGGAAGCAGGCAGGACAAATGCCGCGACGGTTACAACCATCAGAGCCTGTGCACCCAGCAGTTCAAATCCGCCGCCGAACAGAAGGCCGTTTCCGGTCGAGACACCGGTGATGGAGTCCTGTGCGAAGAGTCCCACCGCGAGGCTGCCGAACACCCCGTTGACCAGATGAACGGACAACGCACCGACCGGATCGTCCAGTCGTCTGCGGTCAAAGAACATCACGGCCACGACTACGAGCACACCGGCCAGTCCGCCGATCAGAAGAGCACTGGAAACACTCACAAACGCGCACCCCGCCGTGATGGCAACCAATCCCGCAAGCAATCCGTTGATGCTCATGCCGAGGTCGGGTTTTCCCATGAGCAGCCAGGCGGCTGCTGTCGAGGTCAGGATACCTGCGATTCCCGCAGTGTTTGTGGTCATCAGTATGTGAGAAATCGCACCTGGATCCGCCGCCATGGTCGATCCGGGGTTGAACCCGAACCAGCCCAGCCACAGGACAAACGCTCCGATCGTGGCCAACGGCAGGGAGTGTCCCGGAATCGCGGTCGGTTTCTTGTCACGTCCGTATTTTCCGAACCGGGGCCCCAGAACCAGAATGCCGGCCAGTGCCGCCCATCCTCCGACCGAGTGGACCACCGTCGATCCGGCAAAATCCCATGACCCGAAGGTGGCAAGGAATCCGCCTCCCCAGATCCAGTGGCCGACCAGAGGATAGATCAACAACGTCAGGACAAAGGAAAAAAGGATAAAGGAAACATATTTGATTCGCTCCGCAACCGCGCCGGAGACGATGGTCGCAGCTGTTCCGCAGAACACCAGCTGGAAGAAGAATTTCGCCCAGAACGGAACACCCGCCCAACCGATGGCGGAGTAGACCCCCTGATAGGCATCCCCGACTGCGGGGGAGTTGTCGGCACCGGATGCGAAGAACAGCCCTTTCATCCCGATAATGGGGGATCCGTCGCCGAACATCAGTCCCCAGCCAAGCAACAGATAACCAAGGGAAGAGACTGCAAACACGATGAAGTTTTTGGATAGAATGTTCACCGTGTTTTTAGATCTGGCAAATCCACTTTCCACCAGTGCGAATCCTAGATTCATGAAAAACACCAGCATGGCTGCCAGGAGGACCCATAGCGTGTCCAGTACGATTTTTGTGTCCATCGTTCCAACCTCCGTCTTTGATAACTGGAAAGGCGCCCGGGTCGATCCCGGACGCCTTTGCCCCGCTGGTGCGACAGACATGAAAAAAGGCGCTCGACCCCGGAAGTCGGAACGCCTTTGTTCATGCTTGTCGCTACCTTGTTCATCAAGGTACCACCAGTTGAATCGAAATGCAAGAAGAAAATAAAAGATTTCACAAAATGCCCGATTTTGTAACAGAAGATATCGACATCACCGTAAAAATGACGATTCATAAAAATGTTCTTGCACAACATCTTTTCTCACCTCCCAGTCCTTGCCGATCCTTGGCAGATGGTGGTATACTTTTTATACGATACGAGGGGAGCTGGCTGGAGCTGGCTGAGAGGACGCGATCCACGCGTCGACCCTGTGACCTGAACCGGATAATGCCGGCGGAGGGACCATAGGCGTATACTCGCACCTCGTGTTGGATATCCACAGACAACGGAGGTGTTTTTTTATGGATTCCAACAAGAACGAAGTACAGAAGTCTTTGACCAGGCAGGCCGCGAGGGATCGGGTGCTTGCCGTCGCTGCCGGAGGGGTGTCGATCGCGATGGCGACCGTTTTGTCCCTTATCAAGCTGGTGGAGATGCCGCAGGGGGGATCGGTCACCCCCGCCTCGATGCTGCCGATCCTGCTGTACGCGCTTTGCTTCGGCCCTTTCTGGGGGATTGCAGTTGGTGTCGCTCACGGTCTGGTGCAGTTTGCCATCGAACCGTACTGGTTGACACCTGTCCAAATGGTGCTGGACTATGTCGCCGCATTCGGGCTCCTCGGTCTGGCTGGTTTTTTCGCACGCCACCGGACAGCGAGACTGGCGCAGCCTCATATCCTCAAACGTCTCGGAGATCTCCCGTTCTGGCGTGTTTCCATAGCGGCTATGGTTGGTATAGCCGGTCGCCTGGCCGCCGCGTTTACAGCCGGTATCGTATTCTATGCGGAGTATGCGCCGGAAGGGCAATCCGCGGCGATCTACTCCCTGGTTTACAACGGCAGTTACCTGCTGCCCGAACTGTTGATCACGATCGGAATCCTGATCGCGATGGCGGCGATTTTCCGCCGCAGCACACTCCCGTCGTGGCATTTTCTGCTTGCCACAATCTTCCCTCCCGCAGGCCTGGTGCTGGGCGGGATCCGCATGGGACGAGGCGGTGCGGAAAACCTGGATGAAGGACGTTGGCTGACTGTATACTCCCTTTTGTTTCTTGTGTTGTGGGTGGTGTCGGTGATCCTGTTTCTGGCGCATAAAGGCATCATCGGTTAGTACCGGACAAGGCGTGGCCGGATGACCGGATACTCTCAGGAATAGAGCCCCGGAGTGAAGTGCCCCCCGTGTTGACACGGGGGGCACAGACTCATAGAATATCTAAAACGTTTCATACGGGAGGATTCGGATGGCCACCAAATTCGTATTCGTGACAGGGGGCGTCGTGTCGGGGCTGGGCAAGGGGATTACGGCGGCCGCGCTGGGTCGTTTGCTCAAAGCCAGAGGCCTTACAGTGCGGAATCAGAAGTTTGATCCTTACCTCAATATCGATCCCGGCATCATGAGTCCTACCCAGCATGGTGAAGTGTTTATCACGGAAGATGGAGCCGAGACCGATCTTGACATCGGCCATTACGAACGTTTCACAGATGAGAACCTGGGCAAGGAGAGTGACATCACCTCCGGCATGGTATACGGAGACGCGATCCTCAGGGAACGAAAAGGGTTCTACATGGGGACAACCGTACAGGTTGTCCCTCATATTATTAATGAGATAAAAGAACACCTGTTCAATATCAGCCGGCAAGGCGATCCGGATGTCGTGATCACCGAAATCGGCGGAACAGTCGGAGACATGGAAGGATTGCCGTATCTCGAAGCGATCCGCCAGCTTGGTTACCATGTCGGCAAAGAAAACGTTCTGTATGTACACGTGACATTGATTCCCTATCTCAGAATGGCGGGGGAACTCAAGACCAAACCCACTCAGCACAGCGTCGCGAAGCTGCTTTCTCACGGGATCCAGCCCGACATTCTGGTCTGCCGGACCGAGGTGCCCCTCGAACGTTCACTGCGCGAGAAAATCGCACTGTTCTGCAATGTTGATCCGGGCTGTGTCATAGAGAACCGGGACTGTGAATCTGTTTACGAACTCCCGCTATTGTTTGAGCGTGAAGGGTTTGGTGAAGCGGTTTGTAAAAAGCTCGGCATCGCCCGGGACCGTGTTCCTGATTTGTCGGACTGGGAGACCCTGATCGCCCGCTACCGCGCCGCAGCCCGTAAAATCCCGGTCGCACTGGTCGGTAAGTATGTTGTGCTGCGAGACGCCTATCTCAGCGTGTCCGAGGCCCTTACGCATGCGGGAATTGCCTACGACTCCGAAATCGACATCCGCTGGGTCAATGCGGAGGATCTGGAACGCAACGATCCTGAGACGTTGCTAGGCGGGGTCGCCGCGATTCTGGTGCCAGGTGGATTCGGTCCCCGCGGCATGGAAGGCATGATCGTCGCTGCAGGATATGCGCGCAAAAACCGCATTCCCTTCCTGGGGATCGGGCTTGGGATGCAGATGGCGGTTGTCGAGCACGCCCGGAATGCCGCGGGTATCGCCGGTGCCCACTCCGGTGAATGCGAAAACGAGTGTCAGCGGTTGTTCTATCTTCCCGCGCCGAACGATGCATTGCGCCCGTCCTCGGACGGCGGGTTCAACAGTGCCAATGGCGGAGGGATCGCAGGAGCCACCTTGTCGATCGATGAAAAGTACATGCGCCGCGGCGCATACAGCTGTGATACATTGCCCGGATCTCGCGTGCGGGAGGCTTATGCCTCCGATCGGGTTTCAGAGCGGCACCACCATCGCTGGGAATTTGACAACCGGTTCCGCCCCGCACTGGAGCAGGCCGGGATGATCTTTTCCGGGACTGACGGCCAGGACAGCGGCCGTGTAGATATGATGGAACTTGCCGACCATCCCTGGTTTGTCGGCACGATCGCGCACCCGGAGTTCAAATCGCGTCCCACCCGCCCGCATCCGCTGTTCTCCGCACTGATCAAGGCGGCTGTCGCGTATGCGGCTCCCCGTTCTTGTTCAACCCACTGACAACAGAAAGGAGCGATCGGCATGGCTTACTATTTTTCTCAGGAATCCAGAACATTCAGCGAGTACCTGTTGGTGCCCAACCTGACCGCTAAGGACTGTACTCCGGATCGCGTCAGCCTCGCCACCTCACTGGTTCGGTTCCGAAAAGGGGAAGAGGAGAGTCCCGTACGTATCAATCTGCCGGTGACATCAGCCATCATGCAGGCGGTCTCCGACGATCAGATGGCCATCGCCCTCGCCCGGCTGGGTGGGCTTTCCTTTGTTTACGGATCCCAGTCCATCGAGAGTCAGACTTCAATGATCGGCCGTGTAAAAAAGTACAAGGCCGGGATTGTGACCTCCGATTCCAACCTGACGCCGGACGCGACACTCGCGGATTTGCTGCAGCTCAAACAGAAGACCGGCCATTCCACGGTGGCAGTGACACACGACGGGACAGCGAACGGGTTTCTGGCAGGCATTGTCACAAGCAAAGACTACCGGATCTCCCGCACGGCGCCGGAAACACCTGTCCGGGAATTTATGACTCCCTTTGACAAACTGGTGATCGGCCGGGACGGCATTTCTCTCTCGGAAGCCAATGACCTGATCTGGGATCACAAAGTCAACCAGCTGCCGATTGTCACGGAAGACGGCCGGCTGATCGGTATGGTATTCCGCAAAGATTATGATGAGCACAAAGAGAATCCAAGTGAATTACTGGATGCACACAAGCGGTTGATGGTCGGGGCCGGCATCAACACACGCGACTACCGGGATCGCGTTCCCGCGCTGGTCGAGGCCGGAGCGGACGTGCTGTGCATCGACTCGTCGGATGGATTCTCCGTTTGGCAGTCCGAGACGCTGGAGTATGTGAAACGGGAGTTTGGTCCGCAGGTGTATATCGGTGGCGGTAATGTGGTCGACCGGGAAGGATTCCGCTATCTGGCCGACGCGGGAGCGGATTTCGTAAAGGTAGGCATCGGAGGGGGTTCGATCTGCATCACCCGCGAGCAGAAAGGCATCGGCATGGGCCAGGCCACCGCGGTGCAAAACGTGACGCGTGCCCGCGACGAGTATTTCGCGGAGACCGGTATTTACATCCCGGTTTGCTCCGACGGCGGTATCGTGCTGGACTATCACATGACACTGGCACTCGCGATGGGTGCGGACTTTATCATGCTGGGCCGTTATTTTGCCCGTTTCGACGAGAGCCCCGGACGCAAGCTGATGGTCAACGGCACTTATGTCAAAGAATATTGGGGCGAAGGGTCCAACCGGGCGCGCAACTGGCAGCGGTATACCGAAACCGCCAACGGTGGCAGTTTGGCCTTTGAGGAAGGTGTGGACTCCTACGTTCCGTATGCAGGCAGTCTCAAAGACAACCTCGACGGCTCTATGGCCAAAGTCCGTTCGACGATGTGTGCCTGCGGTGCATTGACCATCGGCGAACTCCAACGCAAAGCGCGCCTTGTACAGGTCTCGGCCACCAGCATCGTAGAGGGCGGCGCACACGACGTGATCACCAAGGAAAATGAGATCCGTTCCTGAGGCCTGCATACCGCGGGTATGGAAATCCCCGCAAAAATGCGTATAATGCCTATATTGAAGAACGGTGACGAAACGACAGGGGAGTTATGGAATGGCAGAACAAAAAGTATATGAAATGACAGTCGAGGGGGTCCGCAAGCTCCAGGAGGAACTGGAACAGCGGAAGTTCGACCGCAGGGACGAAATTGCGGAACGAATCCGTCAGGCTCGCTCATTTGGCGATTTGTCGGAAAACTCTGAATACGATGACGCGAAGAACGCACAGGCCGAAAACGAGGCCCGGATTGCTGAACTCGAGTCCATCCTGAAAAACGTCAAGGTGATCGAGGACGACGAAATCAGCAAGACCCGTGTCACCATGGGGTCGATCGTCACGATCCGGAGCGAAGAGTTCAAAGACGAAGAGACCTATACCATGGTCGGCCCCAAGGAGGAAGATGTCCTCAATGGGAAGTTGTCCAGCGAATCTCCGGTCGGTAGCGCAATCATCGGTAAAAAGAAGAGCGCTGTCGTCGAAGTGAAGACGCCGATGGGCACGATGAAATACAAGATTGTAAAAATCGCCAAACCCTCGTAACAGGTGGACGAGCCGCGCAGCGCATCCAGGCGCTGTCCAGTACCGCCGCGGCCGGATGACACGGGCGCGGCGGTTTTTCATCCTCTGTCTTTTTCACATTGGATCAAACCATACCAGATGGAAAGGTGGCCCTTATGGAAGAAAGGGAAACAAACGCACGGGACATCATCACGGATTCGGACATCCCCGGGCCTGAAGCACAAGAGGGCATGCATGAGCAAATGTCGATCCGCACTGCAAAATTGCGCGAGTTGGCGGAATCAGGACACGATCCATTTGTCGAAGTCAGGTATGAGACCTCCTGTCACAGCCGGGATATTCTGGACAACTTTGAGCACATGGACGGCTCCGAGGTGTCTCTGGCAGGACGCATCATGAGCAAACGCGGTATGGGGAAAGTCAGCTTTTGTGATCTGCAGGACCGGGATGGCCGGATCCAGCTGTTTGTCCGCATCGATGAGCTGGGCGAAGAAGCCTATGACAACTGGCAGAAACTGGATATTGGAGACATCGTCGGGGTGCGCGGTATCGTGTTCCGCACCCGCCGGGGAGAGATATCCGTCAAAGTCGCATCCTATTCGCTTCTGGCCAAGTCGCTTCGTCCACTCCCGGAGAAGTGGCATGGACTTAAAGACACCGACACCCGGTATCGCCAGCGTTACCTGGACTTGATCACCAATCCGGGATCTCGCGAAACATTTGTACGGCGCAACCGGATCATCCGCGCAATGCGGGCGGAGCTCGACGCACTCGGCTTTCTCGAGGTCGAAACACCTTTGCTCAACGTGATTCCCGGGGGAGCGGCCGCACGTCCGTTTATCACGCACCACAACGCGCTCGACATCGACCTGTTTATGCGCATCTCTCCGGAGCTCTATTTGAAGCGGCTGCTGGTGGGCGGCTTGGAACGGGTATACGAAATCGGCCGTAATTTCCGCAACGAAGGGCTGTCCGTTAAGCACAACCCGGAGTTCACGATGATGGAGCTCTACCAGGCTTATACCGATTACAACGGGATGATGGACATCACAGAACGGCTCATCGCCCGTTGCGCGACAGAAGCATGCGGCACCACCGACATCACCTATCAGGGACGCGAGATACATTTGGCACCTCCGTTCGAGCGATTGACCATGGCCGAGGCGGTACGCAGGTATGCGGGTGTCGATTTTGACAGCATCGCGGATGCGGAAGAAGCTCTAGAGACAGCGCGGAGACACGGCATCGAAGAGGGAAAGCGCGGTATGTCCAAAGGCGAGGTGCTGAATCTGTTTTTCGAGCATTTTGCAGAAGAAAAGCTGATCCAGCCGACTTTTATCTGCGATTATCCGATTGAAATCTCCCCGCTGACAAAACGCAAGCCGGGCCGCCCGGATCTGGTGGAACGGTTTGAAATCTTCATAGACGGACGTGAGTTCGGAAATGCCTACACGGAACTGAACGATCCGATGGACCAGCGGGGCCGGTTTGCTGACCAGGTACGCCGCAGGGAGGCGGGAGACGACGAAGCCAATCTTTTCGATGAGGACTACTGTGTTGCCCTTGAATACGGGATGCCGCCTGCCGGCGGACTCGGAATCGGGATCGACCGGCTGGTCATGCTGTTGACCGACTCCTACTCGATCCGTGATGTGCTCTTGTTCCCGACCATGAAGCCGTTGCAGGATTGACAGGTTCACGTCTCACAGAGGGGGAGGATGGACATGACGCGCGAGGAAGCTTTTCAGACCCTGGGGCTTGGGAACGACGCCTCCGAGTACGAGATTGAACGGCGCTATACCGTGCTGGCCCGCCGGTATCGACTGGAAAATCCTGACGAGCAGCGGGACGCCCGCATCAACGAGGCATACAATCTCCTGACAGGGAGAGACGTAGCGTCTATCGATGAGCTGGTGCCGGTCAAATTGCGCCGGAAAGTGCTCGGACGTACCCTCTACGACTGGAAAAACAAGTGGTACTACATGAGATGGTCGCTGCTGGGTATCCTGGTTCTTGCCGGCATTCTCGGCAGTATCCTCTACTCGGTACTGACCACTGAGAAAAGGGATTTTCAACTGGCGGTCGTTGGACAGTTCGCGCTTCTTCAGCAGGATATGTACGCAGACGATTTTCCGCTGAACCAGTTTGTCCGCACGCATGCGAACGCCGCCAATCCGCTGCTGGAGTTCCTGCCGCTTGCGGAAGAGGACGCATCGCAGATGGACATCGCGGTCCGGATGCAGATGGCCATCATTGTATCCGGCGCAAATCCGGTGGATCTGTTTATCGTAAACGACTACACATATACCTTTTATTCCACCAGCGGCCTTTTTGCTCCGCTGGATGCGCTCTATGAACGGTTGCCGGAGATTGCCGGAGAGGAACTGGCAAGCCAGATCGAACCACTGTATGGAACGGTCATGGATGCAGACGGGAAACCTGTCGGCGACCCCTATCTCATGGGGCT
>CAZBKR010000049.1:0-2748 GCA_964492455.1 uncultured Oscillospiraceae bacterium | reverse complement strand
CGGCACCTGGCTGGTGGAAGGACTGGGTGTCAACAGCGGCCGCAATATCCTGTGTATCGGTGCACAGGGCGAATTCCAGGACAAAGCGGAAGCAATGATCCTGGCAATGTGCGAAAACCGCGAAGAGCTTGCTGAACGGGGGCGGACACTGCACGAACAGCTGCAGGAGATGTACGACAGCATGAAGCCGGATACCACAGGCATCACGGAATCGACCAAAACGGCATAAAAGTTACCGAAAGGATCAATGGTGCAGGGAGACCGCCGCATACAGCGCGTCGGTCTCTTTTTCTGTCAACATGCGAAACATGCCCGGGGTGAGGGAACTGTCGAGCACAAGCGGACCCATGCGTTCACGTATCAGGGTGGTGACGGTACGCCCGGATGCCCGCATCATGTTTTTGACCTGATGGAACCGGCCTTCGTGGATGGTGAGCATTGCCAGACCGGGTTCACGCGGTTCAAGCCGTGCGGGACGGCATAAGGTGCCATCGGACAGAGGGAGACCCGACGCGAAAACGGCGACATCCACGTCGGTCATCTCCGGACCGTCATATGCAACCCGATAGGTTTTGTCCACTTCCCATTTCGGGCTGGCCAGCCTGTGTGCGAGCACACCGTCTCCCGTCAGCAGCAGGAGTCCGGTGACATCGATGTCCAGCCGGCCGACTGGAGACACGCGGCCGCGAATTTCCGGTGAGAGCAGATCCGCTACGGTCGGATGGTGATTGTCCTCCATGGCGGTCACACACCCGGCAGGTTTGTGCAGCATCAGATGGATGTAGCGCCGCAGTGAGACGGCCGCTCCATCGATCTCGATTGCCG
This sequence comes from uncultured Oscillospiraceae bacterium, assembly GCA_964492455.1. Lineage (GTDB taxonomy): Bacteria > Bacillota > Clostridia > Saccharofermentanales > UBA5734 > JAAYKS01. Next base: position 1,923 of record CAZBKR010000049.1, on the reverse strand, counting down.
GCATGTCCTGGTCGGGCAGATGCGTTCCGGGATCGCGCACCACAATCCCGGCTACGCGAACGCGGCCGGTACGGATCAGTTCCCGGACTTGTGTACGGGTGCCAAACCCCGATGCGGACAGATGTCGATCCAGTCTCATGCCGCGATTATAGCATCATTCCCTCATCAAACCACGTGTGCCGGGGTCTGTGTCGGCTCCGGCCGGTTGTGATAGAATTGATACAGACACTGCACAGAGCGGTGTATTCTACGGAGAAGAGGGAGTATGGCCGCATTTATTCTCAACCTGGAAGAAGGGATGCCCAAGGCGGATGCCGCGGTGTCCAAGCTAAAACTGCAGCTTGCCACACTGCGCCGGACCGGTATCAAATCGGTGAAGGTCATCCACGGTTACGGATCGTCCGGAACCGGAGGATCCATCCGGACGGCTGTGCGGCATTATCTGCGATCCGCTCAACGGGAAGGACGCATCCGGGATTTCTGTCCTGGCGAATATTTCACACCCTTTGAAAAAACCGGCCGCAATATGATCGATATGGTGCCAGCCTTGCGGAGTGATCCGGACTGGGGTCGCCAGAACGACGGTGTCACGATTGTATTGTTGTGACGGTACCGCCATGTTTCCCGTCTTGTCATTCAGGCGCTCATGCCTTGAATAGATTACAAAAGGAGATCCGTGCACATGGCAAGTGACAACACCAAGCTCTACTCCATCCTGGCTTACATCGGTCCTCTGTTTCTGGTTGGATTGCTGGCCGGGAAAGACAACCCCCGCGTCAAATTTCATGTCAATCAAGGGCTGGTTCTGTTGCTGGCATGGTTCGCGGTCTGGATTGCAGCCTTGATTCTCGACATCCTGCCGATCGGCACACTGATTCCCAACCTGATTCGCTGGGTAGGCGGCCTTGCCTATCTGGTGCTTGCGGTGCTGGGCATTCTCAACGCAAACAACGGAGTCGAGAAAGAACTGCCCTTCATCGGCCATCTTTCATTGATCAAGTAAAGCAAAGCCGGGAGGGCGCATGACCGACATCCGTACCTGGGACGACTTTCTATCCGCATGTGAAAGCTGCAGAGCCTGTCCACTTGCCGAAACCCGCGACCGCGTCGTGGTGTGGAGGGGAGGCATACAGGCTCCGCTTATGTTCATCGGCGAAGGGCCCGGTGCGGAGGAGGACCGCAGGGGAGTCCCTTTTGTCGGCGCGGCAGGGCGACTGCTGGACAACGCACTGGAAGCGCTCGGGCTGGACGTGGATCTCATCCATATTGCCAATATCGTGAAATGCCGCCCCCCGGGCAACCGGGTTCCGACGGAAGAGGAGGCCCGGGCTTGTCGTCCCTTGCTGGCTGCCCAGTTCCGGTTTGTACGACCCCGTGTGATTGTATTGCTCGGAGCGACAGCCTATAAGTATTTCACCGGCCAGAAAGACGGAATCACAAAAGTGCGGGGGCAATGGATCGAGAAGAACGGCTTTCTGATTCTGCCGACCTTGCATCCTGCTTATATTCTCCGCAACGGCCGGGAAAAAATCCATCTGTGGGAGGATCTCGCGGCGGCCCGCGCAAAACTGGAAGAACTTGGATTGGCGCCCCCCCTTGGAGAGAATGCCCCTTCTCAAGCAGGAAGATGAAATGTTGCGCGGGTACAGAGTGGATTGACACGAGGTTTCCAGCGCATATATAATCGACATGGGCTGCGGACGTCCCCGTTCTACTGGGGGCGTCCGTTTCCGTTTTCAAATAGAAAACCACGGCAAAGGCGTCGCGACAGGATTCCCCATCGATTCCACCACACAAGAGGTGTCAGCGCATTGTGATGCCGGTTGCCGATCTTTGCTTCCGCAGGATCGGACCGGCAGGAAGGAAGGATTCCATGATCACGGCCATAGTCGGCGCGAACTGGGGAGACGAAGGCAAAGGGAA
>CAZBKR010000048.1:0-13213 GCA_964492455.1 uncultured Oscillospiraceae bacterium | reverse complement strand
AGGTCGGACGGGCATACCAGACAGAGGTTTTCTCTGCGCCGGACCAGCCGACTTCGTCTTTCTGGCCGTTGCCGTTCGGATCGTTGTCGCGGCACCATACGAGGTAGTCATAGTACTCGTCGGTGGTCGTGGGCATCCCTTTGCCGGTGGCTTCTTCATACTTGTTGAGGAAGTCGGTCAGGATCCAGTGACGCATCGCGAAAGAGTTCGGGAAGATACCGACCAGGTTGCCCTGGGGCAGCGCGTAGATGTTGCCATCGGGAGCGGTGATCGCTTCAATGGAACCGTCAAACGCATCGAGGCACTCTTTCATGCCGTAACCGTACTGTTCGATCAAGTCGTTGAGAGGCATCAGCACGCCCTGGCCGCCGTAGGTGACCAGCATCGCACGATCCATCAGGATCAGGATCAGGTCGCCCAGGTCGCCGCCGGTCGACAGCTCGATGTTGAGCTTGGTCGTGGCGTCGGCTTCGGGGTACAGGATGTGCTCAACCGCGACATTGGTGCGGTCCTGCAGCCAGGTGGTGAGCTTGTTCTCGCCATATGCATAGGAAAGAACATGAGGGCTCTGGGAGATGACGACACGGATGGTTTCCAGCTCTTTGGCGACCGGAAGCTGTCCGGGAGGGTTGAGATTGCTCTCTTCACCGGCTGTCGTCGTCTGGTTGGTGCCGGGGACGGTTGTTGTGCCACCCGTCGGCGCTGTGGGGGTTCCGGTTTTGTCGCATCCTGCGACGAGGCCGATCAGCAGACTGACGACCAGCAGCAAGGCGAGTCTTCCAATGGTTCTCTTCATTCCTTGTTCTCCTTCCATAATTGGGAAAAAATGGTTGGGTCAAAAGGCTGTGGTCACGATCACGCTCCTTTCCATCCATATAAAAGTGCAACCGTACATCGGATGTGCAAAAAAAAGAGGGGTATCGCGATAATTACATAAAGATGGAACTTCTAGACCGACTTCATTTAAGCAATCTTCACAGCTAAATGTCAACATCAACCGAAGTATTTGTACTATTTGCACAAATATCGGCTCATATCCTCATTCAACTATGGATCAATCGTGGTTTTGCACAAAATAAAACCGGGTCGAACCCCGGATCAACTATCCAATACCATTATCTCCTTATTTAGCTGCTCGTCAAGTCCGATGTGGCGGTATGCTGGACCAGACGCTATACTAATACATATTTATAGAAATGATGAGGTCGACCATGCCGCTGGATGGAGTCACCGCCCGTTGTCTTTCCGATGAATTACATTCAATACTCAATGGAAGTCGTGTAGACCGGATTTACCAGGAAACACATACCGACGTCATGTTGTCGTTAAGAAACCAGGGTAAATCCTATAAACTGATCTTGTCCATCCGGCCGGAATCTCCTCGGATACACCTGACACAGCAGGTTTCCTCCAATCCGGCATATCCGCCGATGTTCTGTATGCTGCTTCGAAAACATCTGCTGGGCGCTCGTTTGTTAACTGTTCGTTGCGACGGCTGGGAACGGATTTTCAGGCTTGATTTCCAAAACGCCAATGAAATGGGCGATGAAACGCACAAAGCATTGATTGTGGAAATCATGGGCCGCCACAGCAATATCATTCTCGTATCAGAAAACGGGTCCATCCTGGACGCTGCCAATCATGTGGATCACTCGATGAGCCGTGTTCGGGAAGTCCTTCCTGCCAGACAATATTCGCCACCCCCTTCGCAGGACAAGATGGATCCGCCGATGGTTCTTGCTGCCATACGGTCGGGAGATCCTGTTTTCATTGAGCGACTGCACGCATCACGGAATGTTGAATTGGGATTATTGGAAATGATCCGCGGATTTTCTCCCCCGCTGTGCCGCGAGATCTGCCATTTGGCCAATGTGGACGGAAAACGTCCCGCTCCCGCATTGTCGCAAGCGGAAACACAGCGAATTACTAGCTATACGGCAGCGCTGATCGAGCGTATCCTGGCCGGCCCCCCCTCCCCGTCACTCTACCGGCTGGATCCGAATACGAAGCACTGGACAGATTATCATGCTTTCCCGCTCGAGTCCTGCGGGTATCGCGTCACGCTCCCGACTCTGTCGGATACGTTGGATACCTATTACACACACCACTTGGCAAAGAATCGGCTGGAACAACGCCGACGTGCTCTGGCACAGGCAGTTTCCACGCGGTTGGACCGGATCCTTCGCAAGGCGGAAGCGCATCGCGCCGACATCAAATCCTGTGAGGGGGTTCAGGATCTTCGGAGAGACGGTGAATTGATTCTGGCCAATATGTACGCACTCAAAGACGGAATCCCCGGATTCGAGGCCGTGGATTACACCGGAGCAGAGCATCAACGGATATGGATCGCTCTTGACTCCAACCGCACCTTGTCTCAAAACGCACAACGGCTTTTTAAGGCATATGCAAAGGGCAAGGCTAGGATGGAAGCCTCCACCCGGTTCCTGATGCAGGACACGGAACAGGCTTCGTATCTGGCGTCCTTACTGACCGCTGTTGAAAATGCGTTGGAGGAGGAGGATCTGGAAGCCTTGTCTGTCGAATGGGCCGATTTCACGGCATCCGAGGATCCCCGAGGTTCCGGATCCACTTCAACCGGGATGCAGAAGAAGTCCCGTGTGAAAAAAGGATCAAATGCAGGGGGTAAAAAGAAACCGGGTGCCCGGGAACCTGTCCGGAAACCTGCGGGATCGAACCCAAGGAGGTACCGTTCCTCCGACGGGTTTGACATTCTGGTCGGCCGCAACAATATCCAGAACGATCGCCTGACCTTCAAAACCGCGGACCGGGATGACATCTGGCTGCATGTTCAAAAGGAACCGGGGACCCATGTGATCATACGAACCGGCCGCCGTGAGGTTCCGGAACGTACATTGCTGGAAGCGGCACAAATTGCCGCCTGGTTCAGCAGACCGGGCAGAAAAGAAGCAATGCGCCCTGTCCAGGGGGACGGAGCGATGGTTTCTGTAGACTATTGTCCGGTCGCCCATGTGAGAAAAATGTCCGGAGCGCGGCCCGGGATGGTGATATACGAAAACCACCGATCGGTCAGGGTCCCGCCGCAAGATCCTTCCGTGCTCGGTGTTCTTCCAGAATCCGATTCTTAAAACGGGAGTCGTTCAGGGAGTCGATGCATCCGCAGTACTTTTGACGATACAGCCCGTCCGCGCGGGCCATATCTTGTCCCATGCGGAAACCAGGCCTGAAATCGCGATACAAAAAAGCAACGCCGGCCGCCTGCGCGGCCTTTTCCGCCTGCTCCCGCAACAGATCGTGTTTCTGGTAGGGACTTACCAGTAGCGTGGTGGTAAATGCTGCCAGTCCCATTTCCCGTGTCATCTGTGCAACTTTATGCATGCGCATACCGTAACAGCGTTCACACAGCCGTCCTTCATCATGCGTATCGCACCGTTCCCAGATCTCCTGCAGGACCGTTTCGTCATACAAACAGTCGATCCCCCGTTGTTCCATCAGCCACCGGACCCCCTCCTCCCGGCGCCGATGCTCCACTGCCGGATGAATATTGGGGTTGTAGTAGTAGCCATGCACATGTACCCCTTCGTCCAGAAAGATCGCCAGCGGATACTCTGCGCAAGGCGCGCAGCAAATATGGAGAAGGATTTCATCAATGGAATTCTCAGACATGACCGTTCTCCGCGGGATTGCGGCATACACCGTTTTCCAGTGTGAGCTGGGCATCCTGCCAGGTATTCGAAGCCGGCAGTGGCGGAGTCAACCCCAGATGCAGCCAGGCCGCAGGGGTCAGAACACGTCCACGCGGTGTCTTTGAGACGAACCCAATCTGCATCAGATAGGGTTCGTAGATGTCCTCGATGGTTACTGGATCCTCTCCTGTGCAGGCGGACAGTGTGTCCAGGCCGACCGGTCCGCCTTGAAACATCCGTGCCATGCTCAGAATGATCCGGCGATCGGTCGCATCGAGTCCGACCGGATCGATCTCCAGCGCTTCGAGTCCGAACCGCGCAACTTCACCCGTTATCCTGCCCGCCCCGCGCACCTGGGCAAAATCGCGCAACCGTTTCAACAGCCGGATGGCGATCCTGGGTGTGCCGCGCGAGCGCTCCGACACGATATCCAGCCCGTCCGGATCGATCCCAACCCCCAGTATTGCCGCATCGCGCACCAGGATGTCGCGCAGATCGGGCGGCGCATAGAGTTCCAGCCGATTGACGACCCCGAACCGGTCCCGCAGGGGTGCAGACAGCAGACCGGCACGTGTCGTTGCCCCGATCAGGGTGAACCGGGGCAGGTCGAGCCGGATGGAACGCGCACCTGGGCCCTTACCGATCATAATATCGATCGCGTAGTCCTCCATAGCAGGATAGAGCACTTCTTCGACGCTTTTGTTGAGTCGGTGGATTTCGTCGATAAACAGGACGTCCCGCTCGGTGAGATTGGTCAGTACAGCGGCCAGATCCCCAGGTTTGTCGATCGCGGGCCCGCTCGTCATCCGGAATCCAACGCCCAGCTCATTGGCGATGATCCCCGCCAATGTTGTTTTTCCCAATCCGGGAGGCCCATACAGCAGAATATGGTCCAATGCCTCGCCCCGCTGGCTGGCGGCCTCGATAAAAATGCGCAGATTGGCTTTGACCTTGTGCTGGCCGAAGTATTCCTCCCATCGGGAAGGGCGCAGTGACGCTTCGTCCTGATCCTCCGGGATACGCTCCCTCGCAATCAGTCTTTCGTCGTCTCGATATTCGTCTTCAAACATCGGCATGAAACCAAATCTCCCTTATCGCAACAGGTGCGCCAGCGCAGCCTTGATGGTATCCTCCAGACCCGCTGACGGGTCCAGAACCTGGTCAACCGCACGGGTCGCCTGGGCTGAGGAATAGCCGAGTACCATCAACGCACTGATCGCGTCCGCACGCATACCGTTGCCCGCTCCAGCTGGAGTCCCCTCCGGCCGGGCTCCACCGTCAAAAGCATGTCCGAGTTTGTCTTTGAGTTCCAGGATAATCCGCTGCGCTCCCTTTTTCCCGAGCCCCTTGACGCGCGTAAGCGCCGTGTCGTCTCCCGTAACAACCGCCATCGCGAACGCGTCCGGCCGCATATCCGCCACGATGGAACCGGCCAGCTTTGGACCGACACCGCTGACGGTGATCAGCATTTCGAAAAGAGTCTGTTCCTCACGTGTGGAAAACCCATACAACGTCAGAGCGTCTTCGCGCACCGCCAGATAGGTATATATGCGCTGCCTCTCCCCTGGCTTTCCAAACCGCTCCAGCATGCCGGGAGCCGCCGTAAGGCGATATCCGACGCCGGAGACCTCCAGAATCAGGGCGTCCGCCCATTTGGCACCGATCATCCCGTCCAGATAGGCAAACATCACTGGTATCCTCCGACCACCAAAGCATTCGGGTCCGCACCGCTATGCGCAAGACAGATCGCGACAGCGAGCGCGTCCGCAGCGTCATCCGGTTTCGGTACTTCCTTGAGCCCCAGGATCACCCTCACCATATGCTGCACCTGTTTTTTATCCGCCAGACCATATCCCGTCACAGCCAGCTTGACCTGACGGGGTGTGTATTCATAAACGGGAATACCCGCCCGTGCCCCACATAAAACAGCGATGCCTCGTGCCTGGGCAGTACCGATCGCCGTTGTTGTATTTCTCGAAAAAAACAACTCCTCCACCGCCACAGAAGCGGGAGCCGCCTGTTCGATAATACGCGTCAATCCGTTAAAAATCGCCAGAATCCGGTGTTCAAATGGAGTGTTGGCCTGCGTAGAAATGACACCGTAATCCACGATGCGGAATTTGCCTCTGTTGTAGTCGACCAAACCATAACCGGTGATGGCGTATCCGGGGTCAATCCCCATCAGGATCATGCGCTGGACCTCGTATCAAACAATCGTTCTATTGATGATACCACAATGCGCCCCCCTCATCAAAAACGCGCCGGACCTCCTGGTCTGTCGGCATCGCTTCCCACGTTCCCTGCCGTGAAACCGCGATCCCTGCTGCCGCGTTTGCATACCGGATCGACTGTTCCTCCGGCATGCCGCGAGCCAGGGCTGCGGCAAAAGCACCCAGGAAGGTGTCCCCCGCTCCGGTAGTGTCTACGCTATCCACGCGTAAAGCGGGATAGGATATCGATCGCTCGCGGGTTGCGTGGAGACAGCCGGCAGGACCGCGTGTGACCAGTACGTTCTCAATACCGCATGCCAGCGCCCGGGTCACCAGACTCTTCAGATTGTCCGGGACGTCCGGAAAAAGAGTTTGCAGTTCGATTTCATTGGGGATCAGATACCGGATGCCGGCAAGATCTTGCGGATCCCCGGAAAACACGGGGGATGGATTGAAAAGAACGGGTAGCCGCAGGCGCCCGCAGAGTGAAAGGACGTGCAAAACAGTGTCAATCGGAATTTCACATTGCACAATACATAAACCGGCAGCTGCAAACAACGCTTCATGGCGGTCCACCTGCTCTTTATTCAACTCCCGGTTTGCGCCGGAGTCGGCGACGATCATGTTTTCACCGTCCTGATCGACGAGGATGTCCGCGGAACCGGTCGGGAGCTTCGCGTCCTGCTCGACGCCACGCGTGTCCACCCCCAGCGTCTCCAGCCCCGACAGCATCTGACGGCCTGCTTCGTCCCGGCCGACCCGGGCGATCAAGGAGACTTGCGCCCCCAGTCTGGCAGCGGCAATCGCCTGATTCGCACCTTTACCGCCAAGTGCGGTCCAGCGGGTGCGAGCCATGACGGTCTCTCCCGGTCTGGGAAATCGATCAACACGCAGATTGATGTCCTGGTTTGCGGATCCGATCACCAGTATGGGTTTCATGTGTCCCTCCCGATTGGCTGACTCTCCCTTTCGACTGTACCACAAGCAAACTGACTCAACATCAACGACGCCCCGCTGTTTGCTGTCAGCGGGGCGTCGGCATGAAATGATACGTTTACGCGCATCAGGACAGGACTTTTTCAATTGTTTTACGTACTGCTCCCGGTCCTGCCGTCATATCGTGAAAATATCCATAAACTTTTCCATCGAGCCCTGTACCGGTCAGGTCAATCCCGAACAGCTGCGGATCGGATAGAATCGGACGAATCGTATCGTCATACCGCTCTGCCCCCAACGTGATGCCCGCCAGTTTTTCTTGTAACTCTTCCAGCATAGGATCCGGACTCAGTTCCATGGGATTGCCCTGATCGTCGATCCCCAGCAGGTAACGAAACCATCCCGCAATAAACAGAGGAATGCAGGTAAGCTCCGACAACGGTTGCGCGCCCCGCTTCTGATAAGCCTTCAGCGTTTCTCCGAAGCGGACGGGGATTTTTTGCGAAGTGTCGGTAGCAATCCGTTGCGGGGTGTCCGGCAGGAACGGATTAGGGAACCGTTCTTCAATTACAGTTCGAATAAAGTCCTCCGGCTGGATGATCCCGGGATTGACTACCACCGGCATCCCCTCGTCATATCCCACCCGCTCAATAAACCGCTTGAGCAGCGGGTCCCCGACCGTCTCGGAAATGGTCCGGTAGCGGAACAGGCTACCGAACACGGCCAGTACGGTGTGCAGTGGATTCAGGCAGGTACAGACCTTCATCGTCTCGACCTTATCGACCGTCTCTCGATCGGTAAACAGGACACCGGCTTTTTCCAGTGGTGGGCGGCCGTTGGGAAACCAGTCTTCGATCACCAGATACTGAGTCGGTTCTGCATTGACAAATGAAGCCGTATAGGTGTTTTTGGATGTGACGATGAGTTCTGCACTCTCGTATCCGTCCGCCTCGAGCATCTTCTGGACAGACGCAGAGGGGCGAGGTGTGATTTTATCGATCATGCTCCAGGTGAAGGATACTTTGGCGGGATCGTTGAGGTAGTCGAGAAACGCTTGCCCGACCAGCCCCTTTTCCAGCCATGCTGTAGCAAACGTCATGACCGCGTCGAAGAGCCGGGTACCGTTGTGCGCGCAATTGTCCATACTTACAAGCGCGACCGGGAGATCTCCCGCCAGGTGCCGGCGCAGCATCAGTAATGTCAGCAAAGACACGAGACTGTTGGGTTGATCCGGTATAACGGACAGGTCAGGTTCGATCCACCTGAAAAAGCGTCCGTCCCCGCCTTTTACCGCATATCCCTTCTCCGTAATAGTAAAACTGACCATCTGCAGTGACGGAGATGTGAAAATACGCACGAGCGCATCCATGTCTTCACTCGGCTTGACGGCTTGTACAACACTGGCGACCACCTGTTTGTCGATGTTGCCATCCGGATTGAGCGTCACCATCAGACTCAGATTGTCGAAAGGCGCATATGCCTTGTCGAGAATTTCTTCGTCATAGGCCTCACTGACCACAATACCGCGGCCGGTCAGTCCCTCGTCGAGCAGCCGCTGTTGCAAAACAGCAGGGAAAACGCGAAAAATGTTCCCTGCCCCGAAATGAATCCACACCGGGTCTTGCAAGGTGTGTTCGCGCACCTGGATCGGATCAAATCCCGGCAGGCGGTATCCCTTTGACAGCCATACCTCCCTGTTTTGCAGCTCGTGCAGATTCAACTTCATTTTCTACTCCTCACCGATCGATGGATGGCGAACCATCCTTTATATCGCCAGGTTCCTCCGGGCGGCTGAAAGCTCAGATCCGCATCAAGCCTTGTGAATCCGTTTCATCGCGGCGTCGACCGCAACGCCAACGTGAATGTCGCAACCTTGCTTTTTGAGGATGTTTTCCAGCGCAGAGAGCAAGAGAACGACATTTTTGATCTGGCAGGACTGACCCAACAGGCCGATCCGCCATATCTTGCCTTTAAACACGCCCAATCCGCCCCCGATTTCGATACCAAAGTCTTCCAACAGTTGCGCACGCACCGCAGCGTCATCAGCCCCGTCCGGAATGTAGACCGTGGTCAGTTGCGGCAGTCTGACTTCCTCGCGTACGGTCAGGGTCAGCCCCATTGCCTCGAGTCCGTCCTGAAGCGCGCGGCCAATGGTTTCATGTCGCTTGTGACAGTTGTCCAGCCCCTCCTCAAGGATGAGACGGAGCGCTTCACGCAAGGCATAGTTCATTGAAATCGGCGCAGTATGATGATATAGACGCTCGCTCCCCCAGTAGTTCTGGATCATACCCAGGTCGAGATACCAGCTTTGTACTTTGGTTTTGCGATTGCGGAGCATCTCCCCCGCCTTTTCGTTGAATGTAACAGGCGCGAGGCCGGGAGGAGCGGAAATGCACTTCTGTGTTCCGCCATAACAGACGTCGATTCCGTTTGCGTCCACATCGACCGGAACACCTCCCAGAGAAGTCACCGCGTCCACTACAAACAGGGCTCCATATTCGTGTGCCAGTTTTCCGATCTCGGCCAACGGCTGCCAGACACCAGTGGAAGTCTCCGCATGTACCACTGCGACCGCTTTAACCGGTCCGGCCTTTTCCAATGCCTCCCGGATCTGATCCGCACGAATCTCTTCGCCCCAGGGTGCCTCCACAACATGAACGGTGGCACCGCAGCGCTGCGCGACATCCACCATCCGTTGTCCAAAGACTCCGCACACTCCGATAACGATCGCGTCACCGGGTTCAAGCACATTGGCCATCGCGGTTTCCATCCCCGCGCTGCCCGTTCCGGACATCGGCACCGTCAACCGGTTTTTCGTCCCGAATACGACCCGGAGCTGTTCCATAATGTCGTTCATGATGGAAAGAAAAGCCGGATCCAGGTGCCCGAGCAAGGGATAGGACATGGCCTGCAGTACGGCGGGCGCTACGTCACTGGGACCGGGTCCCATCAGGATGCGGGAAGGTACGGAAAGTTCTTTCATCTGGCTCATGGTGCATCTCCTCATCTATTCATCTATGTGGTTTTGTCATGCCTTTCAGGCAAATACTCCATGTAAAAGTCGATATGCAGACATCCGCTATTGTAGTGTCTAGTGCGTGTCCTTGTCAAAAAGAATGCGCACAATATGAGTTTGTATACTCGTCTGTACGGATCCATCCTCCGGTCTTTTGCTTCATGCGCGTATTCGTTGTAAGATAGGCAATAATGTTGAACCAGCCGCTCATGCACTCTTCTTAAAAAAGCGGTCCGTTGTACTATAACCCTATTGCGAGGTAATATCGTGAAAATCGTCGTCATCGGAGCCGGTAAAGTCGGCGAAGAGTTGTGTATATGTCTGACGTCGGAAGGCCATGATGTCGTACTGATCGAAAAGGATACGGAGCGACTCGAGCAACTGGTGGGGATGGCGGACATTACCGGTGTCATCGGGAACGGAGCCATATATGACACGCAAATAGAAGCGGGTGTCGCTGACTGCGACCTCTTTATCGCTGTTTCTCCCAGTGACGAAATCAATATCATCGCGGCTATTACCGCCAAAAAGATCGGTGCGCCGTATACGATTGCGCGGGTGCGCGATCCCGCTTATTCGATGCAGATGGGATTTGTCCGGGAAAGCCTCGGCATTTCACTGATGATCAATCCTGAGCTCGAAGCGGCACGAGACATTGCACGGATCATTCAGTTCCCTTCCGCACTGGATATCGAGCAGTTCGACAATGGTCGAGTGAATATTGTGGAAGTCCGGATCACGGAAAAGAGCGCACTTCCAGGCATCCGGCTGCGCGAGTTGCGACAACATAACCTGGATGTAATCGTCTGCATTATCCAGCGTGGAGACCAGATTATCATCCCGGACGGCAGCACGGAGATCCGCGTAGGAGATCACGTCCACGTCACAGGATCCTTCGAGCAGCTCAACCGGTTTTATATCGCGGCCAAAAGCTACACCCAGCGCCTCGGATCCGCGTTGGTTGTCGGTGGCGGACGCATTACCCATTATCTTCTGGAGAGATTGCTTCGCCAGAAGATGCGCCTCAAAGTCATCGAAGTGAATCCCGGAAAAGCCGAATCCCTGGCTGCGGATTTTCCCGATGTGGAAGTTGCATGCGGGGACGGAACGGACCAGGCTTTCCTCCGGGAAGAGCGGATGACCAACTATGACGCAGTCGTCGCTTTGACCGGTATCGATGAGGAAAATCTCCTCTTGTCCCTTTTCGCCAAACGCGAAGGGGTCAAAAAAACCATCACGAAAGTCAACCGGACGGATCTGCTCAAGGTGCTGGACCTTTTTGATCTGGATTCGATCGTTACTCCGCGCAAGTTGATCGCTGACATCATTCTGCGCTATGTCCGGGCGCTGCAAAACTCGCAGGGATCCAATGTCGACGCGCTGTACCGGCTGGTCGACAATAAGGTGGAGGCACTGCAGTTCCATATCACAAAGGGAAGCAACGCAACCGGAAAACCACTCAAGGAACTTCGATTGGTGGACAATACGCTGCTCGCCTTCATTGTCCGTGATGGAAAACTGCTGTTTCCCAAGGGAAACGATTGCATGGAAGAAAAAGATCGGGTGGTGGTCGTAACCACTCATCGCAACTTCCGCGATATCGACGACATACTAAAGTGAAAGGAAATGCGGGCGCTCTCATTTCACGCCCTGCCTGAACCTGATGAATCACGCAATGGTGCGCTTTGTTCTCGGACGGCTCATGATGCTGGAAGCGCTTATGATGGTGCCGTCCCTGGCTGTCGGGCTGCTGTATCGCGAGTCTTGGCAGCTCCTTGTTGCCTTTCTGCTGCCTATGGCTGTTTTGCTGGTGTCGGGACTGGCACTCAGTTTCCGCGCGCCGGCCAACCGTTCAATTTTCGCGTTGGAAGGATTTGTGGTGGTATCACTGTCCTGGTTTGCGCTATCGCTGTTCGGATGTCTCCCTTTCCTGTTGAGTGGCACCATTCCGCGCTGGATCGATGCGTTTTTTGAGGCTGCAAGCGGGTTTACCACCACCGGAGCCAGCGTGGTTACCGATGTGGAAGTTCTGCCCAGATCCGTTCTGTTCTGGCGCAGCTCCACCCATCTGGTCGGCGGGATGGGAGTGCTGGTTTTTGCTCTGGCGGTCATGCCCCGCATCGGATCGGATGCCGTCCATATCCTCAAAGCAGAGGTACCCGGACCTGTTTTTGGAAAAATCATGCCTCGTGTTCACAATACAGCCCGGTTTCTGTATCTGATCTACCTTGTTCTTACAGCGATTCTGGTGTTATTACTGCTCATGGGCGGTATGCCGCTGTTCGATTCTCTTGTCCATGCATTCGGAGCTGCCGGCACAGGGGGGTTCAGCATCAAGAACACCTCCATCGCCTTTTACGACAGTGCCTACATCGAGACGGTTCTTGCAATCGGCATGGTGCTGTTCGGGATCAATTTCAACCTTTACTTTCTATTGTTGTTCCGACAGGCTAAGGTCGCACTGAAAAACGAGGAGCTCCGCTGGTATATCGGCTTTATCGTGGTTTCCATTTTGATGATCTCCCTCATTGTGATGCCCCAGTACGATTCTTTCCCGCGTCTCATGATGGATGTGTCGTTTACGGTCTCTTCCATTATTACGACAACCGGCTTTGCCGTGAATGACTTCAACGAGTGGCCGTTGGCTGCCCATTTTATCCTTTTGCTGCTGATGTTCTGTGGTGCCATGTCCGGATCCACCGGCGGTGGGCTCAAAGTGTCGCGTGCTGCGATCTACATCAAAACGACCTTTCAGGAAGTACGGCGCGCCATCAGTCCCAACCGAAAAATTCCGGTCCGCTTTGAACAAAAGCCCTTATCTTCCACCCTGCAGCGAAGTGTCAGTTTCTATTTCATGATCTATATGGTGTTCTTTTGTTTATGCGTCCTGATCGTCAGCTTTGGATCTCCCAACTTTACGACATCGTTCAGTTCAGTCGCCGCAACACTCAACAACATCGGCCCGGGTCTGGATATGGTTGGACCTGCTGCCACCTATGCGGATCACACGGACGTGTCAAAAGTCACATTGATTGTAGCCATGATCGCCGGACGGCTCGAAATCATCCCGGTGCTGATCCTGTTCTCCCCCCGTACATGGCGCAAAGCATAACAAAAAAAATCCATTCCAAAGAATTACAAAAACCCCCACAGCTTAGAGCTGCGGGGGTTTTGGGTGGTGCGCCTTCAGGGACTCGAACCCGGGGCCCACTGATTAAGAGTCAGTTGCTCTACCAACTGAGCTAAAGGCGCATACCGTTCGTCTCTGGAACATTCCTTCTGGCGAACGGGCCTATTATAGCGACAGTTCACAAGGCTTGTCAAGGACGGAAATCAGGTCCTCCCGCGCAGCGGTCACCGTTCGACTTTGGCTCCGCACTCCGGAC
>CAZBKR010000047.1:0-13263 GCA_964492455.1 uncultured Oscillospiraceae bacterium | reverse complement strand
GGCTGGTCGATATTGGGATTCAGGTCATTGATCGGCAGCATCACAATGGCATCGCGCACATCCACGGAAACCGATTCTGCCGATAAAAGAGCGCCTAATCCCCTTCCCAATCCTTTGGATGCATGAGCAGGCCCGGCTGGAATGGTTGGGGTTACCGCTACTCTGCTCGTCGTCTTAGCATTTGCTCTTGTCGCAGGCTTATTTGCTGCCTTCGGCCTGGATTTCGCTTTATTCGTCGTCGCTGCCATTCGATTTGCCTCCCTTAGCGCCCCGCGCGTTTGATGACTTCGCGCGCAAGGTCGCTGTATGCACCAGAACCCTTTGATTTCTTGTCGTACTCCAGTATGGTCAAACCAAAGCTTGGAGCCTCACTTAGTCGCACATTGCGCGGAATAATGGTCCGGAACATCTTTTCACCGAAGACATTCTGAACATCCTCTGCCACCTGGCGGGCCAATTGTGTTCGTTTATCATACATTGTCATGAGAACGCCAAAAATATCGAGGGCCGGGTTCAGCTTCTGACGCACCAGATTGACCGTTTCCATCAGCTGTGTCAGCCCTTCCAGGGCATAGTACTCACTCTGAATGGGCACAAGTACCCCTGTTGCGGCAGTCAGAGCATTGATTGTAATCAGTCCGAGAGAGGGAGGACAATCAATTAAAATAAAGTCATACTCTTTTTGGATGGGTTCCAGCGCTTGTTTCAATCTTGTTTCACGTGAAACAACATCAACCAGTTCCACTTCCGCACCTGCCAGGTTGATGTTACTCGGGCACAGGGACAGGTGCTTTCGCCCGGTCTCCAGGATGACATCTCGAATGGGGGTCTGGTTAATCAGGACATCATAAGAGGTCAATTCCAGTGTTTTCTTCACTTTTCCGATCCCGCTGGTGGAGTTACCCTGCGGATCCGCATCCAGAAGCAAGGTCTTCTTGCGATTCTTTGCGAGATAGGCGGCGAGATTCACTGTTGTCGTCGTTTTCCCCACGCCGCCTTTTTGATTGACAATTGCCAGGATTTGCCCCATTCCTCTTGCTCCCTCCACGTTTTCAAACCGAGATCATTCTACCATACATTTACCTTTCACTATCCCGCTTCTGCCTCTCAGAATCTCCCTCTCACAGCCAGGTATCGTATATATGGAAACGCGATGTTTCACATGAAACATCGCGTTCAACTCATCCCTGAAAGTCTTATGCCCGTAGGGTGTTCTCAGATATCTGTCTGCGCATATCGCGCATTCGTATGAATAAATTCTCTTCTCGGCTCCACCTTATCACCCATCAGTAAAGTGAAGACCTCATCCGCCTGCTGTGCGTCTGTGAGCTCGACACGCAGGAGCTTCCGGGTTGTCGGACTCATGGTCGTCTCCCAGAGCTGCTCCGCACTCATTTCGCCCAGTCCCTTGAACCGCTGGAGTTTGGGGTCCTTCCATCCGGTTTTTTCCTTGATGGTGAGTACATCGTTGTCGTCATATGCGTAATACGAAGTATTGCCCTCATATACGCGATACAGCGGCGGGCAGGCGAGATATACATTCCCTGCCTTGACCAGTTCCGGCATGTAGCGGAAGAAGAAGGTCAGCAACAGGGTCCGGATATGGGAACCGTCTACATCGGCGTCCGCCATGATAATGACTTTGTAGTACCGGAGCTTGGAGATGTCAAAGTCGCTCCCGACACCGGCGCCCAGCGCCATGATGACCGGTTGCAGTTTTTCATTGTCATAGACTTTGTCGATTCGCGCCTTTTCGACGTTGAGCATCTTGCCCCAGAGCGGGAGAATCGCCTGGTATTTGCGTTCCCGGCCTTGTTTCGCGGTACCGCCCGCGGAATCGCCCTCAACGATGAACAGTTCACAGAAGCGCGGATCTTTTTCCTGACAGTCGGCAAGTTTTCCCGGCAACGCATTGGATTCAAGCGCGTTCTTCCTCCGGGTCATGTCGCGCGCCTTGCGTGCTGCATCGCGCGCACGGGAAGCGGAAAGGCATTTGTCGATTGTGATGCGCGCAATAGAGGGGTTTTCCTCCAGATACGCGGCCAGCCGCTCATTCATGACCGACTCCACCAGGGTCCGGATCTCGCTGTTCCCGAGTTTGGTCTTGGTCTGCCCCTCAAACTGCGGTTCAGGAAGCTTGACACTGATGATCGCCGCCAATCCTTCGCGGACATCTTCGCCCTGCAGATTCCGGTCGTTATCCTTGAGCAACCTGTATTTGCGGGCGTAATCGTTGACAACTTTGGTCAGTGCGGAACGGAATCCGGTCAGATGGGTTCCGCCTTCGATGGTCGCGATATTGTTGGCATAGGAATATACGTTTTCCGCATATCCGCCGTTATACTGGATCGCAACCTCGACGAAACAATCCCCGTTACGGGCAGCGAAATAAATCGGAACTTTATAGAGAGGTTCTTTATTCTTATTTAAATATTCAACAAAAGATATAATACCGCCATCATAGTGCAATGTTTTCTCGAGCGCCGGTTCCTGCCGCTCATCGCGAAGCACGATGGTGACTTCTTTGTTGAGGAACGCCATTTCGCGATACCGCGTGATCATGGCATCAAAGTCAAAATGGACATCCGGGAAGATCTGCGGATCGGGACGGAACCGGGTTGTGGTCCCTGAATGTGCGCTTTCACCGATGACAGTCAGCGGCTTCACAGTCTGACCGCGCTCAAAGCGAAGACTGTAGATCTGCCCTTCTCGTGAAACGTCGACTTCCATCCATTCTGACAGCGCGTTGACAACCGACGCGCCAACCCCATGGAGCCCGCCGGAGACGCTGTAGGCACCTCCGCCAAACTTGCCGCCCGCGTGCAGGATGGTGTGAACCACCTCAACGGTGGGAATGCCCATTTTGGGATGAATTCCGACCGGTATGCCGCTGCCGTTGTCAGTGATCGTTACGGAATTGTCCGGATTGACAGTCACATAGATCTTGTCACAGCGTCCGGCCAGTGCCTCGTCGACGGAGTTGGCGACAATCTCATAAACCAGATGATGCAATCCCCGGCTGGTTGTGTCCCCGATATACATGCCGGGACGCTTGCGAACCGCCTCCAGGCCTTCCAGAACCTGAATATCGCTCTCGCTGTAAGCCGAGTTGTTGGAGGTGTCGAATTGGTCCTGACCTGCATAAGCACGGTCGAGTTCGTCATTCTCCTCATTGAAATCGTCGTCTTTGAGCGCGCGCGGATCCGAAGCGAGATTGGCAACCTCATCCAGGTCATCCGGCGCATTGTCCTGTACCGGCGCGGATCCCTGATCTTGAGAACGGTACATCTGTTCCTTTACATTTTTCCTGTCAATCATACTTTCCTCTGTGTTTCTGTCTGCGCCGCACATTACGAGCGTTCGTCCGCCGGTCATTATCCGCCGGTTCCAGCTCCATGCCCGGTCGCGTATCCATACCGATCTGCCAGACCGGTCATGCGGCGACGGATCGTAGGGGAGGAGACCGGCGTCAAATAGATGCGATCTGTCGTCAAAACAAACGACCTGGGAATCTCGGGAGAGACCACTTCCAAGGTTCCCCCGTCTTCGGCACGAGCGAGAAAATCCCTGGTGACGGAACCCTCGTTCGTAGTGGAATCGAGATCAAAAACCCCTATGACACAAGAATCGGGGAGACAAGACTCCCCGCCGATGTGAACGTACATGGGCTGTTCCATGATCCTTTCCATCCGTCGAAATACACTGCTATTATACCACAGCGGGCTTCCCGGTAATTGCTTCGGGAGGAGGCCTCCTAGGTAAACTCGACGCGGCGAATCTCCTGGTTATGCACCTCGTAATAGTGGATCGAGCGTCGCCCTTCCGTCCCGGCAAGTGTTTCCCACTGGTCATCAAACTGTTCAGCTTCTGTACAGGTCACAAAAACCTGCGCGTCCCGCATCCCGTCCAGCAACGACGCGCGGCGGTTGGTGTCGAGTTCTGACATCACGTCGTCCAGCAGAAGCACAGGTGTGTCTCCGGTTTCCTCGCGTACGATGGACAGCTCGGCCTGCTTGAGGGCCAGGACCGCGGAACGCTGCTGACCCTGAGAGGCATACAACCTCATATTGTTGCCGTCGAGAGACAATTCGAGATCGTCCCGATGGGGACCAACTGCTGTGAGCCCTCGTAAAATATCATCGTAAACCATTGTTTTCTGTTTTTTGTACAACAGGTCTGCAATCTGCTCAACATCCATATCCGGCTTGATTCCGGATACGGATTTATATCGTACGGATAACACTTCTTTTCCGGACGAGATTTTTTTATGGAATGCTTCCGCTTTTTCCGCGATACGGCCGGCATAGCGCAGCCGCTCATGGATCACGCGAGCCGACGCAGAAGAAAGAGAAGCATCCCATATATCCAATTGCCGGCGGTCGTCCTCCACAACCCCCTCCAATCCCCTGCCATTGGATTGATCGCGGAATTGTTTGAGCAGACGGTTCCGCTGTTGGAGGACTTTCTGGAACACCTGAAGATCATAAAAATAGGAAGGCCGCACCTGCGAGATCAGAATGTCGAGATAGCGCCTTCTGTTGGCGGGTCCTTCCTTGACCAGCATCAGGTCTTCCGGCGCAAAGATCACCGCGTTAAAGACACCCATCATGTCCGCGATCCGGTGCAGCCGGACATCGTCCCGCATGACCATACGGGACGCCCGCACGCGCTGGGGATCCCCCGGTACCGCTTCAAGATAGGTGATCTCAATGCCTTCCTCATACCCGCGGGTATCCAGAAACCGGACACCGGCCGTATAACCATCGGCTCCTTTGCGGATCAGGTCAACATCCCTGGGTGTGCGGTGGGAGCGCGCGCAGGCACACAGATAGACCGCCTCGAGCAAATTGGTCTTGCCTTGTCCGTTGTCGCCAAAAAAGACGTTGATCCCCGGTTCGACATCCAGTTTCAGCCGCTCATAATTCCGAAAATTGCGGAGTTCGATCCGGGTTACACGCATAACAAAAAAACCTCGCCGGCCCGCATTTCACCAGGTGCGACGTCCGTGAACGATTTCGTTCCCATGTGCTCTTATTTGCGCAGCGGCAACACAAGATAAGCGAACCGGTTTTCTTCCACCGGGCGAATCACACACGGCCCCAGACTTCCGTTGAAGACCACTGAAATTTCCTCATCCTCAATGGCTTTGAGAGCGTCAAGGAAATATTTGGGGTTGAAGTCGATATCGATGCTGTTTCCCAGAGAGGAAATCGCCACTTCTTCTTTCATCGCTCCGACGTCGGTGGTCGCGCTGATGACCAGCTGGTCGTCGGTGTCGGTCGTCAACCGGACAGGATACCGGCGGTCTTCGCTGGTGATGATGAGAGAAGCGCGTTCCATCGCAGACAGGAAAGCCTGTGTGGAGATCACAATCGTCGTCTCCGCAGCGGTCGGGATAAAGCTGCGGTAATTCATATACTCGCCCTGGATCAGGCGGGATACCAGCCGTACCTTGCCCGTGTCAAACAGGATGTGGTTCTGCGTGGAGTAAATTTCGACCGGATCATCGACATTCTCGAGGATCCGACCGGTTTCGTTCAACGCTTTACCGGGAACGATAAACGACATCGCACGCACGTCCGCGCCGATTTCACTGCGGCGGAGCGCCAGCCGGAAGCCGTCGATGGCCACCATCTCGACCACCTGGTCTTCGCATTTGAT
Organism: uncultured Oscillospiraceae bacterium; assembly: GCA_964492455.1. Lineage (GTDB taxonomy): Bacteria > Bacillota > Clostridia > Saccharofermentanales > UBA5734 > JAAYKS01. The sequence goes on along the minus strand of CAZBKR010000047.1, from coordinate 7,602 downwards.
ATAGCACCCGTTGAGGATCGGACGGCTTTCGTCCGTACTGACCGCAAACAGAGTCTGACGGATCATGTCGCGCAGCAGTTTCTGCGGAAGAGAGATCCGATCGGACTCTTCCACCAGCGGGAGTTTGGGATAGTTCTCCGCTGCCATGCATTTAATCGTGAACCGGGAAGACCCGCTCTCGATCGCGACCGTGTTGTTGGCGCCGGTTTCAATCGCAACCGTACTCTCAGGAAGTTTGCGCGCAATCTCGCCAAACATCCTGGCATTGATCACGATGCTTCCCTCCGAAAGGATGTCGGCGACCACCTTGCACTCGATGCCGGTTTCAAGATCGTACCCTGTCAGTTTGACCTCCTCAGCGGCTTCGATCAGAATGCCCTCGAGGATGGGAAGCGGTGTCCTCGTCGCGATGCTCTTCTGTACGGTCGTAATGGCTTCGACCAGGGACTCTTTTGCGCAGACGAATTTCATGGCCGGTCCTCCTGTAGGCATTCAGTTCCCTCTATTGTAACACTCATCTTATTATGTGCGGTGGATACTGTGGAAAAGCGGTTTTTTTCTTAGGGGGGAGAGTGTTTGCGCCTGTGTAGAAAAAGTGGAAAAACGGGGTGCTGCTGGGGATGATTTGTGGACAAAACCGAGCTTGTATTTTTGTCCACTTTCTTTCAACACCGAGTTATCCACATATCCACACGTTTGTGTGGATAACTCGACTTACTCACAAAGACAACCTTTTTTTAATACCGGTGATATCTTTGATTAAAGTGGCGTTCTGTGAGGAGATCTCACTGGTGATTTTGTCGCACGCGTGCATCACAGTGGAATGGTCTCTTCCTCCGAAATAAATCCCGATTTCCGGGAAAGACATATTGAGCGCAGTGCGACACAGAAACATCGCGATCTGGCGCGGGTTGGAAACGTCCTTGCTGCGCCGGCTCGATTTGATGTCATCGATGGACATGTTGTAGTACCGTGCGACGACGTCCGTGATCGCGTCAGGGGAGAGTTTGACGCGGGAAGCCGGCTGCACCAGATCCTTGAGGGCTTCCTGCGCGGTCTCGACCGACAGTTCTCCGGCGAGCATAGAATAGTAGAGCACTGTTTTAAGCGCACCTTCGAGTTCGCGGATGTTGGTTGCGATGTTGGCGGCGATGTAATCGAACACGTCTTCCGGCACCTGGACGTTCTCGTCCTGAGAACGGCGACGGAGAATTGCCAGCCTCGTCTCATAATCGGGCGGCTGGATGTCGACGATCAATCCGCTCGAAAAGCGGGTCCGGAGCCGTTCCTCCAGCGTGGAAAGCGCGGTCGGGGGTTTGTCGCAGGTCATAATGATGTTTTTTCCGCTCTCATACAACGTATTGAACGTGTGGAAGAACTCCTCCTGCATCTGGAGTTTTCCCTCGATGAACTGGATATCGTCGATCAGCAGCATGCCGGCATTGCGATATTTGTTTCGGAAACTGTCAAAACTGCCCTCGGATATGGTGTTGATGAACTCGTTAACGAAACGTTCGCTCTGCACATACACGAGGTTGCAGGAGGGATGGCGCTGGCGCACATGGTTGCCGATGGCATGCATCAGGTGGGTTTTGCCCAGTCCGGAGCCGCCGTAGATAAACAAAGGATTGAAATTGTTTCCCGCGGTTTTTTCCGCGATGGAAACACAGGCAGCGTGAGCGAACCGGTTGCCGGAACCGACGACAAAGTTGGCAAAACTGTAGTTGGGGTTGAGTCCGTTCCCGGAGACGGCAGGATCACCGACGCCCGCGCGGACCTCCGGAACAACGGGCGTCTCCTGCCCGGACACAACGATGCGTACGTCCCGATCCACACCTGAAATCTGCTGCGCGGCATTGCGGATCAACGGAATGTACATCTCGACAAAACCGCGATGAAAATCGTTGGGTGCGGACAGCAGCAAAACCCCGTCTCTGTTCGGAACCGGTTCCATCGGCAGAATCCAGGTCTTGAGACTGAGGTCGGTCATCTCGTTTTCGAGCAGTGAAACGATGTTGTTCCAAAACAAAGCGGTCTGAGCGCTGTCCATTTGATATCCCCCCGGTCGAACGTGCAACTAATGGTACCAGATGGGGCACGCGATATAAAGACAGCATAGCGCAGGAAAATCGCAGGGCGCAATGAGACAGGTTCGACAAAGACGATTGACAGAATGGAGATTCGCTCATTTACTCACCGCTTTATCCGGATTCTCATGCCGGCGGCAGGAGGGTGCAAGCCCGGAACAACCCGGTATCCACATTTGTTGCGATTTTCCCCCCACACCTTACACAAAGCGCGACCATACTGGAGAAAACGGCAGATTCTGACGAGAGGATGCCAACCGCAGGAGGAGATGGAAATATGGGATTTCTAAAGCGCGCGATGCTCGCGGTCCGTCGGCGAAAGGCTCGAACGGTGGTACTGGCAGTCCTGTTTTTCGTGATCGCCAACATGGTCCTGGCAGGATTTTCCATCCGCAACGCGACCGAGTACGCGGGGGAAGCCGCAAGGAAACGGCTGGGTGGAACCGTGACATTGCGGTATGACACCGAAAAGGCCATGGAAGAAGCGATGTCGCTCTATTTTCCAAACGGAACGGGCAACGTTCCGGGGGAAGGCGGCATGCGCGGCCGTCTCCAGATAGAAACCCAGCCGGTAACCGAGGAGATGATCGCGGTGATGGCGGCAAATCCCCATGTGATTGACTACAACGCGACGACTTCCACACAAGCAAATTCGAATGTACTGGTGCCGGTGGAAGTCGGTGAAGACACCGCGACCGACGAGGACAGTACAGAGAAAGACGCAAACAATCCTGCGTTTCCGGGGGTTCGGGCGGATTGCAGATGGGAACATTCTCCCTGATCGGGGTTTCTTCCACCGCATTGGTTTCAGAATTTGCCGGCGAAGACAGCCGCTTGACCGAAGGAACCCATATCACCGGAGAAAGCAAGGGAGAAGTGGTCATGGAGAGCACGCTGGCAACCGCCAACGGGGTTGCGGTCGGAGACACTGTGGAGATTTCACCGGTCGGGGATGATGGACAGATCGTCAAACTGATCGTCGTGGGGATCTACGAAGCCACGGTTGATCCGGCCGCGCTGTCATACGGCCGGTTCAATCTGACCGCGATGCTGCCGTACAATACCCTCTACACCGATGTGGCGACCGCACTGCACCTGGCGGAACTTGCCGCCAACGCACGTGCGGCCGCGGTGGAAAACGGAGAAATGCCGGCACCGGTGACTTCCACGGCTGCCGGAATCGAGCGGGTCACCTTCTACCTGGATGATCCGGCGAGTGTGGATGCAGTGGAAGAGTGGGCCGCGACCCAATCTTCGATCGACTGGGACCGGTACATTCTGGATGGGAACGACGCCGCGTATGAAGCCATGATGGCACCGGTGGAGAACGCCGCTGACCAGGCGGACACCATCATGCTGGTGGTCCTGATCGCCGGGGTTGTCGTCCTGGCGCTGATCCTCACGTTGTGGGCAAGGGACAGGATGTATGAAACCGGGGTTCTGCTTGCCATCGGGGAGAGCAAAGCCAGAGTGGTGATGCAATATGTGTCTGAAGTGCTGATCGTTGCCGTGCTGGCATTCGCGTTGTCACTGGCCAGCGGGGAACTGGTGGCGCAGAAAGTGGGAGATCGGCTGTTGCAGCAGGAGATCTCGGCACAGCAGACAGCGGCGGCGGGACTCCCGTTTGGCGCAGACGGCCGGATCGGGATGGGAGGTGCCCGCGGAGGTCCGGGCGCATTGATCGGACGTGTTGCGGAGATCAGTCCAGACGTGGTGGACGAAATCGATGTACGAGTAACCCCTTCCGCGGCAGGTTCCATGTTCGGTGCCGGATTGCTGGTCGTGGCACTCTCCGCCGCGATGCCGTCTCTTGCGGTGATGCGCTATAAACCAAAGACCATTCTCAGCAAAGCGAACTAGAAGGAGGGGATCCCATGGAACCGATTCTGGAATTCAAAGAGGTGGACTACACCTATGCGGGAGCGGCCAGAGAAACGCTGACAAAAGTCAATGCTGCTTTTGAAAAAGGCAAATTGTACGTCATATACGGGCCTTCCGGTTCCGGCAAGACGACCGCGCTCGCGTTGGCAGGTGCGCTGGACGTGCCAACCGGCGGACAAGTGCTGTACGACGGTACCGACATCCGTACGGACGGATTGCGGTCACATCGCAAGAACCATGTGGCGTTTATCTTTCAAAATTACAATCTCCTGGGATATATGACCGCACTGGAAAACATCACGTCCGCCATGGACATCACGGCGGCTGGAGGTACGACGGCGGCGGAACGCAAAGCGAAGGCGCGCGCGTTGCTGACGGAACTTGGTTTGCTGGGGGACGAAATCTCCCGTAACGTGCTCAAGTTGTCGGGCGGGCAGCAGCAACGCGTCGCGATCGCCCGCGCGCTGGCCAGCAGCGCGGATATCATTCTCGCGGACGAGCCGACCGGCAATCTGGATCCCGATACCGCCAGAGGAATTGTGGATATCCTGCAGAACCTGGCGCATGAGCGGGGGAAGTGTGTGATCGCGGTCAGTCATTCCGCCGAGCTTGCAAAAGCAGCGGATGAGGTGCTGACCATTAAAAACGGCGCGCTGGTGCCGGTGTTCGTCGTACGATCGGAAGACGAGACCTTAATGACGGTGTGACAGAAAGCGGGTTTACAGCCAGATCCCGAAATATAACGGAGTCCGAACCTGTACAAGGCCGGACTCCGTTTGATATCCTGCTAAAATAAAAAAAGAGTATGCCGACAGGGGGGACCATCGGCATACAAGGAGGGGGGGTTATGAAGTAAGGGGTACCTCTTATAGAGGCACCTTTATCGTATCAAACCGGTATGCGATCAGAAAGAGCATTTTTGTCCGAAAATTGACGAAAATTTGCGACTTTTTCGGGTTATTTGCACAGATCGGGAAAGGGTGGAACCTGTTTTGAAACTGGAAGGCGCGCTATACTGGGAGAACCGCCTGATGGATCGCCGGACGCGTGAAATCAAGGAGGACGGAAAGGCGTTTGTCTACAATCTGGACCGGTGTCTGCTGGAGCTGTGCAAAGACATGAATATCCCGATTCCGGTCTGGATGGAAAAAAACACGCGGGAGTTCGCGCGCTGGCGTCAAACCGCGTTTACCCGTGAGCAATTTAATGAAAAGACCTCCTTCGACCGGTTTCAGATCCGGTTGTCGGAGTAGGGGAGGGCCGGCAGACATGGATGTACGAAGCGAGTACGCAAAGCTTCGGGAACGGTACACGATCGAGGATCTGGTTGCGATCATGGATTTCCTCCGGTCTCCGGACGGATGTCCCTGGGATCGGGAACAAACCCATGAATCGCTGGCCGGCAACATGCTGGAAGAGGCTTACGAGGTGGTCGACGCAATCGGTTCCGGCCGTCCGGAGCGTTTGTGCGACGAGCTGGGCGACGTGATGATGCAGGTCGTGTTCCACGCGGATCTGGCGCGGGCGGAAGGGACCTTCGGGTTTGAGGATGTTGTGACCGGCATCTGCCGCAAGCTGGTGTCCCGCCATACCCACGTGTTCGGAGCGGACGAAGCGCAGACCGCCTCCGACGTCATCGATACCTGGGAGAAGAACAAACGGAAGGAAAAGGGTTTACGGACCACCTCCGCCTCGATGCGGGAAGTCACCCGATCCCTTCCCGCCTTGACACGTAGCGAAAAAGTGCAAAAGAGAGCCGCGAAGATCGGGTTCGACTGGGCGGATCCGGACGGGGCGGCAGATAAGATCGCAGAAGAACTCGCGGAGGTTCGCGAGGTGGCGCGACAGTCCGCACAGGACGGGGATCGCACCCGCCGGCTGGAAGAGGAAATCGGGGACCTGCTGTTCTCGGTCGTCAATTACGCCAGGCGTCTGGAGGTCGAACCGGAGCTCGCGCTCGACCGCGCCTGTGAAAAATTCATCCGCCGGTTCACCGAGATGGAGGCTGCCATCCAGGCCGACGGAGGGGAGATGGAATCCATGACGCTCGAGGAGATGGATGTCTGGTGGAATCGGGTGAAAAAACTCCCGGCATCCGACGGGCGTCAATGAAACAACCGGAAGGAAGACAGAGTTATGCGAATCGATAAATTTCTCAAGGTGTCCCGTGTGATCAAACGCCGGACCGTTGCTAATGAAGTCTGTGCCGCAGGGCGGGTCTCGATCAACGGCAAACAGGCCAAACCGGGTTCCGAAGTCAAGGAGGGCGATATCGTCGAAGTGCGGTTCGGAACCGGAAACGCGCGATTCCGGGTGCTTTCGATCCGGGAAACCGTGCGCAAGAACGAAGCGTCCGAGCTGTTCGAGATTCTCGACAACCCCGCCTTGCTGGATTGACAAACATTACAGGAACGTTACAAGCGGGAGGCTTCTGCCCCGGTTCGTTGATGCCGGCTGCCTGGTGGGCATATAATGAGTTCGCAATGAAGATCCGGGCGATGCCCGGCAGGGAGGAGCGGCTTTGTCTGTTCGCAAACGTGCGCAGCCTGTCGTTCAGGTTCGGCGCAGCGGAGTCCTGACCAAAGTGTTTATCGGACTGCTGGTGCTGTCTTTGTTTTACATCGCAGCTACGTTGTTCATCCGTCAGAGCGAGCAGATGGACCGGGTGCTGGAGCGCCAGCAGGAAATCCGCAAGGAACTGGACAAGGCGGAAGCCGCGTACCGGGAGACCAGTGATTTGTACGAGTCTATGGGTTCGGATGCCTTTATCGAGCGGATCGCACGTGAAAAACTCAATATGCTCCGGCCGGGCGAGATCTTGTTTGTGGACTAGCCTGCAGGCCGGACAGCCCGAACAGTTAAAACCATACAAAGAAACGCGGTCGTCATGGCCGCGTTTCTGTTAGCCGGATTTTGATGTGATTCTGCCGGAAAAGGCTAGATTTCGCGGCGGCCTTCGAGTGCCATCGAAAGGGTCGCCTCGTCCGCGTATTCCAGATCCCCGCCCATCGGCAGCCCATGTGCGATGCGCGTGGTGCGGATCCCGGCGGGTTTGAGCAGCCGCGCGATATACATCGCGGTCGCTTCTCCCTCGACGGTCGGGTTGGTGGCGAGGATGACCTCTTCGATGTCCGTGTCCTCCCGCAGCCGAGCCAGTAGTTCTTTGAGTTTGATCTGGTCCGGCCCGATGCCCTTCATCGGGGAGATGGTGCCATGCAGTACGTGGTACAGCCCTTTGTACTCATGGACCCGCTCGATCGACGCGACGTCGCGGGGACTTTCCAGTACGCAAATCACGCGCCGGTCCCGTGATGCGGAGGTACAAATCTCGCAAGGGTCGGTGTCGGTCAGGTTGCAGCACACCGAACACAACCGGGTGTCCCGTGCGGCTTCCAGAATAGCGTCAGCGAGGGCCGTGGATTTCTCGCGAGGAAGGCTGAGGATGTGAAATGCCAGGCGTTGTGCGGTTTTGGTCCCGATGCCCGGCAACTTGCCGAGTTCGCTGACCAGCCGGGCGATCGCGGGGGCGAAACGGGCCATGGGTCCCACCTTTCCCGATTGATTGCTAGAAGCGCGGCATTCCCATGCCGCCGGTCACCCGCGACATGCGCTCTGCGGAGATCTCCTCGATCTT